>NZ_QSBB01000033.1:0-20405 GCF_003465595.1 Collinsella sp. AF05-9 | reverse complement strand
ACCGCCTCGCGGTGACATCGTTTTTATGTCAACCTTGGTCTAACAGAGCCAATTATTTAGAGGTAACGAATCTTTCAAAATCTTTTGATTCTTTTCAGCTTCACAATATCAGCTTTACTTTGCCAAAGGGATATATTATGGGCTTGATTGGCCCGAATGGTTCTGGCAAAACAACGACAATCAAACTGATTTTGAATATGCTCAAGCGCACCGGTGGCACAGTCAAAGTGATGGGGCTGGATAATATCGCAGAAGAACAAAAAGTAAAATCAGAGCTGGGCGTTGTTTTCGATACAAATTATTTCAGTGATGATTGGAAAGTGTCGCAGGTTGAAAAATCCATTTCGGTATTTTATCCAAATTGGGACAGCCAGAAATTTGCGGATATGTTACGGAAATTTCACATTGCACCAACCAAAAAGGTAAAAGAACTTTCCAAAGGTATGCAGATGAAGTTAATGCTTGCCTGTGCGTTTTCATACGACGCCAAGCTGCTGATCCTCGACGAGCCGACCAGTGGACTTGATCCGGTTTCCAGAGATGAACTTTTGAAAATTCTTTCAGAGTATATTGAAGATGGCGAGCATAGTGTTTTGTTCTCCACCCATATCACAGGCGATTTGGAGCGTGCAGCCGATTATATTACCTACATCAGTTATGGCGAGCTGTACTTTACTGGCAGCAAAGATGATTTTGTAGATATGTTCCGCATTGTAAAAGGTGGAATTGAGGAACTGTCCGATGATCTGAAAAATAAGGCGGCTGGTATTCGTACATTCCCTACGGGATTTGAGGCTCTGATGAAAACCGAAGATATTAGCGGTTTCCCTAACCTGACCGTTGATCCTGCCACCATTGATGAAATTGTAGTGTTTACAAGCAAGAAAGGTGACGATTATGAGTAATATTTTGAAATCCACAAAATTAGATATTGCATTGGTAAAACCATATTTTAAGACGATTTGCTTTACCCTGCTCCTGCCGATTGTGTTTGCCGCAATCAATCGTTCTTTGCTGACAGGGGTATCATTTGCTATGTGCTTTATTGCCATGACGACGGGATATACCTTTTCCATCACAGAAAAAAACAGCATGGATCGTCTGTTTGGTATTTTACCTGTTCGTAAAAGCGAGCTTGTGATCGGACGCTATGTTTTTGTCCTTGCAATGGGGCTTCTTTCCTTGATTATTTCTTTGATTGCACAGCCGCTTGTCTTGAAAGTGCTGGGTGAAACAGTTGGCGTATTTGATATTGTAACTGCCGCTATTGCAGGAGTATTCTTATTTGCACTCTATACCGTGTTCCAGATTCCGGGATATTACAAGTACGGCTCAATCAAAGGACGGGTATTTATGTATATTCCAGTGGCCGGTTTTTTGGTGACTTTACTTCTTCTCTCTAAAATGCCAGCTATCGGGAACTCAATTATTTCAGTCGTTGAATCTTCTCCGATACTTCTCGTTTTCCTTGCGGTTTTTGCTATTGTCGTGATGTATGCGGTTTCAATCTTCTTGTCCATTCGGGTTATGAAGAATAAGGAAATGTGAGGTGATTGTATGGATTTCACAATTTTGGCAGTTGTGCTTTTGATTGGTGTTGGCGTTCCTATCCGTAATAAACTCATACGGAAATATCGGGATAAGAAAAAGAATGATCGCAATTCGGAGTGAACAATATGGAGAAAACAGAGTTCATCCGCTGCCCAGTCTGCGGGAATAAAACACGCGACAAAATTCGGGAAGATACCGTACTTAAAAATTTTCCTCTCTTTTGTCCAAAATGTAAAAGTGAATGTCTAATCGACATTGAACAATTAGACTTACGATTAGCATTATGGGAATACCGTCGTTACTAATGACAGTATTCTGTTTGCTTTATGAGAAAATGCTCAATGCTGGAATGGGCAATAAATTTGAATTTGACAAGGAGATAATAATGATACCAATTTCTGATATTCTCATCCGCTCAATTAGTGGGTATGTGTTTATGGTTCCAGTCTTCGTACTGTATTTCTTGTGGCTCAAAAAATTGGGGAGAACACAAAGTTTTCTCCATACCGCTGCAGTGTTTGTTTTTGGTTATTATTTATTCGGACTTTTGACCGTCACAGGCATCGGCTTTACAAGCACAATGACCTTTCGCCCGAACATTTCTTGGACTCCATTTATCGGTATGATAACTGGGCCAATTGATACCATTCTGAATATTATTCTGTTTGTCCCGTTGGGATTTTTCCTGCCGCTGCTGTACAAGAAATATCATCACATGAAGACGGTTGCATTGACTGGCTTTCTGTTTTCTTTGGCTGTTGAAATTGTCCAGATGTTTGGCTGGGGTTCTTCCGACATCAATGACTTGATGACAAATACCGCTGGAGCCTGTATTGGATTTTTAGTTTATTGTCTGCTGTCAAGAATCTTGCCTGCCAATCTGAAAAAGCAACTTCAATCCAGCCGTGTCAATGCTGTGGCTGAAGTACTTCTCTTTGCTATTTGCACATTTGCCATTATGGTCACGGCTCAGACTTGGTTTGTCCATGATGTGCTGAATGTTCCATAAATTGTATCGGAAACAATCGGTCTCAGATATAAAAAAATAGTGTCTTCTGTTTGACACACCTGCAGACCGATTTTTCCGTATTGAACTTAGTCGCGTCAACGAAGCCACTACCTATGGAATTTCAATCTTTTCCTTCCTGTTATGCTTGGACAGATTGAATAATTCTCTTTGTGTTATATCTATTATTTTTAGGTAATAGTCCACAACGGCTTCTAACATGAAGGTACAAAAAATAAAAGTTGATCCTCAATCAACCCTATTATTGTACTCTTCAATTCATACTTTTCGATCTCAATGGTAGTATGGTTAGATAGACATCTGTTGCCGCTATCCCTTGGTAAGTTACCCGTTCAGCTTACCTACAAATTTAGAATACAATAAATGGCATCATTTGAACAGACTATATTTTTGGGATGAACTGTTCTACTATGAGAGCTTCGGTCTGTTTGCTGTGCTGATTCTGGTACAGTTGGCGGCCACCGGCGCAGCAGCGTTCCGCTTTTACTACAAACAAAGAAAAGGCTGAATAGAAAATAGGTATCATCAATCAAAAATATCATTGGAGGTATAACTTATGGAAAAAGAAACAATGGGAACTGTAATTTCAGTTATAAAACAATGGTGGTTAAAAGTGAATCGTAAACCTGCCCGCGTTCATGCGATGGATGGCGCAGCCTTTCCGCATACTATCAAGGTCAAATATACGATAGACGGCAAAGATTACATCTGCCGAAAATGGATTGGCGCAGGAAACAAAGTCCCTGACAAGGGAACAACGATTAAAGTTATCTATTGTGAAGATAAGCCATCGAAAGCAAGAATTGAACTCTAATTCAAATTGAATGACTAACATGGTATGTTTTGTGGCCTTTGCGGCATGAAACATACCTGCATATTCAAACATCTGCCTCCACAGCGGGGAAAAGAAAAAAACCGCTGACGGGCAGAGGATTTCGTGCGCTTTCCTGTATCACTGACGGATACGGCGGTTTTGAGTAGATCAAGGCCGCCGTTTCTTTTTGCTTCGACGACCCCTGCACCGTGTTCTGGCATGGCGGCTTTAGGAGGGAGCCGCCATGCAACGAAAACTACTTCGACAAATTCCGACAGGGGTTAGCCTGTCAAAAAAAGCCGTCCCCCGGCAGCGGGGACAAGCGGCTGTGCGTATGTACTATACTATGTAGGAAAAGAACATATTGCTTTTTGTTTCGCCCAGCGGGTCTTTGATCTGCCGGGCGAATTTTGTTATTTCCTGCGGTCTGCTATCCGGCGCAAAAAGAAATTTCAAAAAAGTGAAAAAAGGAGGCGTTTAGCGGGCAGCCAGAGAGATTCCATTCGCTCTATTGGCGGAAAGGGAGAGAACCACCACATCCCCCATAGAAAGGGGGTGAGAAGATGGAAGCGATCCCCCGCAAATACGGTGAATGGGGCCAGTTTGACCGCTACTGCAAGCTGGTTCTGTACCATGAGGCGATAGATTATCTGCGGGAAATGAAGTGCCGCCGCGACCGTGAAGTGTCGCTGGACGCTCTTTCCCCGGCTGATTGGGACAAGCTCTCGACCGTAGATCGGTATTCCTGCGACAGCTTTACATTCAGTTCGCATGGCTATGACCTACATATCGACAACGAGCTTGTGGCCGAAGCGTTTGCCAGCCTGCCAAAAGACGAGCAGAGTATTTTGATTCTCCGCTTTGTTCTGGATTTGACTGACGAAGAAATTGGCCGCCTGATGGGAATGTCCCGCAGCGCAGTACAGCGCCACAGGACAAGCACCTTAAAAGACCTGCGTGTAAAATTGATGGCGTTCATGCCGGAGGGAGGTTAAACGCGGATGAAGCAATCCAGTTACAAGGGCAAAAGCCCTCTGCCTGATTTTGTGATCGACGCGGCCTGCGCCGGTAACGCCGAAGCCGTGGAGCGTGTCTTGCAGCATTATGACGGCTATATCAATAAGCTGTGTACCCGGACGCTCTATGACGGCAGCGGTCAGCCTCATATCTGCATTGACGAGTATATGAAGCGCCGATTGCAAATCAAGCTGATCCATTCCATCGTTAGTCCCATTGGCGACTGACGGTTAAGGCCCCGGCCATAGACAGGCGGCTTTCCCTTTCCCCGCCTGCCTGTTTTCCCGGCGGCCCCTTTGCTCCTTGACAAATACGCCCGCAGGACAATGGCGGCGCGTCATAGGGCAGACGGATACATTCTGTCTGCGCCGAGCCGGGCGGCAGGTGCGCCAAGAGGTTTTCCCTCATTGGGATAAGCGGAGCGATTTTACCGGGCCGTAAAGCAGGTGTGGCAGCCTGCGGGCGACGACGCGCAGACAGGACAATGATACTCCCTTGCCGTCGTAGTCCGAGCGTTTGAAGCGTCGCAGGCAACGAGCAGGGCCGCGTGAGAACCACGCAGGGGTGAGATTCCCGTGGAGCTGTGCCAGCAGCCGTCCGTTACTTTCTGCCCACTTTCACAACAATAACCTTTGTTTTGAAAAGAAAGGGGGCCATGTTATGAGTAATAACGATGTGCCTATTTGGGAAAAATACACGCTCACCATTGAGGAAGCGTCTAAATATTTTCGGATCGGGGAAAACAAACTGCGTCGGCTTGCCGAGGAAAACCCCACCGCTGGCTGGGTGATCCTGAACGGCAACCGCATCCAGATCAAACGGAAGCAGTTTGAAAAAATTATTGATTCCCTTGACACAATATAGTGAAAAAGGGCCTTGCTCGTGTTATAATAGGTTATAAGCGTGTCAAGGCTCTTTCCGTCATGGAAAGGAGCATGACGAAATGCCAAGAAAAGAACGAGATGAAAAAAGACGGGACAACAAAGGCCGCCTTTTGAAGTCTGGAGAGAGCCAGCGATCAGATGGAAGATACGCTTACAAATACATTGACACCTTTGGAGAAACCCAGTTTGTTTACTCATGGAAGTTAGTACCTACCGACAAAGTACCTGCCGGGAAACGGCCCTGTCTTTCCCTGCGCGAGAAGATCAAGCAGATACAGAAAGACCTTGACGACGGGATAGACACCATCGGCAAGAAAATGACCGTGTGCCAGCTTTATGAAAAGTACACCCGGCAGCGCGGGAATGTGCGGAAAGGAACCCAAAAGAGCCGCCAGCAGTTAATGAAACTTCTGTCCGAAGATAAGCTGGGCGCGGCCAGCATTGACAGCGTGAAGCTGTCCGACGCAAAAGAATGGGCCTTGCGTATGCAGGAAAAGGGCGTTGCCTACAACACCATCTGCAACAGCAAGCGTTCCTTAAAAGCCATCTTTTATATGGCCGTACAGGACGATTGCCTCCGCAAGAATCCTTTTGACTTCCAGATCAATGAGGTTATCAACGACGATACCGTACCAAAGGTGCCGCTTACCCCTACACAGGAAAACGAGCTTTTGGACTTCATGCAGAACGATCCTGTCTATGCCAAGTATTATGACGAGGTGGTGATCCTGCTGGAAACCGGGCTTCGTATTTCCGAACTCTGCGGCCTGACGCCAGCCGACCTGAATTTTGAGAAGCGCTTTGTGAATGTAGACCACCAGCTTTTGAGAAGCACCGAGGACGGCTACTATATCGAAGCGCCAAAAACAGAAAGCGGATTCCGTCAAGTGCCGATGAGCGCAGCCGCCTATGAAGCGTTTGAGCGCGTGTTGAAGAAGCGCAGGGACGGCAGGTGCATTAAGGTTGATGGTTATAAGGACTTCCTGTTCCTGAACCGGGATGGCCTGCCCAAAACCGCCGTCAACTATGACGCCATGTTCAAGTGCCTTGCCAAGAAGTACAACAAGTGCCACAAGGAGCCGCTGCCCGATGTGATGACGCCGCACACCATGCGGCATACATTCTGTACCAGAATGGCAAACGCGGGCATGAACCCCAAAGCATTGCAGTACATCATGGGACACGCCAACATTGTAATGACGCTGAACTATTACGCCCACGCTACTTTCCATTCCGCACAGGAGGAAATGGAACGGCTGCAAGCCAAGGCAAAAACCACCACAGAGGCCAAGCCGGAAACTGCGGCGGAAAACGCCGAGGAAACCAAGGCGGCATAAGTAGTACGCAGAATTTACTACTACTTTTACTACTTTTGAGAGTGAAAACATGAGGGGTAATAAAAAGATTTGTGAAGTTCTTCCGATATGAAAAGTGCCGGAAAAGCCCGAAGTAACGGGCTATACCGGCATATAAGAACATCTAAAGAGATAATTAGAAATCTATTAAATTATTATCTTTATTAACAAAATCGACCAGGACGGGATTGACCTGCCAGGTGTGTATCAGTCTATCCGAGATAAGCTCTCCGCAAATATGATTATTAAGCAGAACGTGCAGCTTTCCCCGGATATATCCATCATGGAAAACATGGGGCTGGAGAATTGGGATACCGTGATTGCGGACTGTGATGAATTGTTGGAGAAATATATTGCCGGAGAACCAATGGACAAAGAAGAACTTCTGCGGGAGGAAAACAGGAGAATCCAAAGCGTCTCTCTGTTTCCGGTCTATCATGGCAGTGCCAAGGTAAACTTGGGAATCCGACAACTCATTGAAGCGGTCACAGATACATTCCAATCACCCACCGGGCAGAACAGCTCTGAATTGTGCGGAACTGTGTTCAAAGTTGAGTACGCAAACCAGAGCCAACGCCTTGCCTATCTGCGGTTGTATAGCGGTACGCTTCATTTGCGGGATTCCGTAGCCTTGGCAGGGAAAGAAAAACTGAAAATTACGGAAATGCGTATCCCCTCAAAGGGTGAGATTGTCCGAACAGAGATTGCCCATGCGGGCGAGATCGTCATTGTACCCTGCGACAGTTTGCGGCTGAATGATGTGCTGGGAAACAAACTGCTGCTGCCCCGTGAAACGTGGAGCGACAATCCTCTCCCTTTGCTGCGGATAACAATTGCACCAGAGAAACCAGAACAGAGGGAACGCTTGTTAAACGCCTTGACAGAAATTGCGGATACCGACCCGCTTCTGCGCTATGAAGTAGACGCTGTGACCCATGAGATCATTCTCTCCTTTTTGGGCCGGGTACAATTGGAAATTATCTCTGATCTTCTGGTGGAAAAATATCAGCTCAACACAACTGCAAAAGAACCTACCGTCATCTATATGGAGAGGCCATTGAAAGCGGTAAGTCACACCATTCATATCGAAGTGCCGCCCAATCCATTCTGGGCGTCCATCGGGCTGTCCGTCACCCCTCTCCCCCTTGGCACCGGAGTGCAGTATGAGAGCAAAGTTTCCGTTGGATACTTGAATCAGAGTTTTCAAAACGCTGTATTGGATGGTATCCGCTACGGTCTGGAACAAGGCGTGTATGGATGGAAGGTAACGGACTGTAAAATCTGTTTTGAGTATGGGCTTTATTATAGTCCGGTCAGCACTCCCGCAGACTTTCGGTCATTGGCACCTATTGTATTGGAGCAGGTGTTGAAAAAGGCGGGGACGCAGCTATTGGAACCATATCTTTCTTTTACACTCTATGCGCCGCAGGAATATCTCTCCAGAGCTTATCATGACGCACCAAAATATTGCGCGAGTATTGAAACGACCCAGGTTAAAAACAGCGAGGTGATTTTTACTGGCGAAATCCCTGCCCGCTGTGTGCAAGAGTACCGCAATGACCTCACCTTTTATACAAACGGGAGAAGCGTTTGTTTAACAGAATTGAAGGGGTATCAAATCGCCAGCGGCGAACCAGTTTTTCAGCCACGCCGCCCAAACACCCGGATTGATAAGGTGCGCCATATGTTCAACAAAATTCTCCCATCAATGATGGACTTATAAAATCCCTTTGGAACAAAGGGCGCACTTCTATACATGGTCTGCGACCATGTATCGTGCGCTCTGCGAGGCTACGGCCCGGACTTCCGAAAGTCCGGGCCGTTTGCGTCGCTCCGCTCCGTACAAGGGGCTGCGCCCCTTGCGCCGCTTTGCGGCTATCCCTGCGCCCTCGCTGGAAAGGTACATCCGCTCTGCGTCTGCACCTTTCCAGCGAGGCTAAAACCGAATACCGTTACCCTTGACCGTTTACCCGACACAGCAGGTAGACGGTCTTTTGTTTTGCCAAGAAGGAGGTCAAACACGATGGACAAGTCACGCGAAGAATTAGAGAAAGAGTATGCTGAGGCCACCGCTAAGTTGGAGCAGTACCAGCACAGAGGCCAGCGGTATGAGAACCGCATCCGCTACTACACCCAAGGCGAAAGGAAGAAGCGAAACCACCGACTTATCACCCGTGGCGGAGCGGTGGAGAGTATCGCCCCGGAGGTGCGCGGCATGAGCGAAAGGGCCTTTTTTCTTTTGATGGAAAAGGTCTTTTCCCTGCCGGAAGTTGCCGCCCTGGTGAGCCAAGCCACTGACCAGCAGGAAAGCGGATAATTGGCCCTGTTCCATCTCCACGTTACCCAGGTCAAACGGAGCGCGGGACAGTCTGTTGTCACGTCCGCCGCCTACCGAGCCGGGGAGAAATTGTATAGCGAATACTATGGCGAGGTCAGCGACTACACCCACAAGGGCGGCGTGGTCTGCACAGACATTCTCCTGCCGCCCCAGGCCCCCAACCAGTACCAAGACCGCGCCACCCTCTGGAACGCCGTGGAGAAGGCCGAGCGCGGCAAGAAAGCCCAGCTTGCATATAGCTTTGACATTGCCTTGCAGAACGAGTTTTCATTGGAGGAAAACATCGCTCTTGCAAGGCAATTTGTTTCGGAGCAGCTTGTGGGCCGGGGCATGATTGCCGACTTTGCCATCCACCAGCCGGACAAGGAGGACGGCGGTATTCCTAACCCGCACTTTCATGTTCTCTATTCCATGCTCAAACATTCTCGCTTCGCTTCGCTCGCTGCGAAACTGCGCGTGGAACGATATGTGTGAGAGACGGGCGGGCGGATACTCGCTTGAATAAAAAATCAATCTTTCTGCTAAGCCGATGCGACAAAGGAATAGCCCCTTTATCGCATCGGCTTACTCTAATTAATATTTTTATTATATGGCCTTAATCCAATCCGTCAGGCCGGCGATTTTCTTCCGAATATCCCGCAGAATGTTGTTGGCCTTTTTTATCCAGCGGTTCAGATCGCCCTTGTCGGTGGGGATGCCCTTGGCCTCCATCTGGCGGACGGCCACGCCCTCATGGACGGTGGGCAGCAGGTCAAGGCCCTGACGCTCATAGGAGCGGTGGTCGATGCGGCAGGTCAGCCCCTTTTCCTCAAACTTGGCGTTCACCATAGCGGCCCACGCCTCCCGCCAATGTTCCAGTGTTTCCGGGCTTCCCCAGTCGGTAGTGGGAACAGCGTCAAAGAGGGGCTTGCCGTCCTCTCCCATAATGCGGTTCCCGTCCTCGTCCAGACGGTAGCGGCGGCGCTGCTTGCACCCCCATTTGCCGTCTGGCTCAATGGGCCGGATGGAATGATATGTGTGAGAGGCGGGCGGGAGGGATACGAGCGCCCCGCGAGAATGTTTGAGCATGGGATGATATATAGGGGCCTCCCACAGGAAAGCGGGCATTAAGACGCTAGCGGATATGCGCGGGTTTTCCGCCCCAGTAGAAGCGGCAGAAGGCTCTTTTGCGCTTTTGGGGTTTTCCTACGAGTTCCATGGTAGCGATGGCGATGTCTTCGGCTGCGTGGGGGCGGCGTAGTACTTCGCCGTTGATGAGTAGGGCTTTGAGTGATTCGGGATGGTCGTGCAGGTGACGAAGCGTTACGATGAGCTCTCGTGCTGTGGTGACGTGCATGCTGGCGCCCATGCCGGTGAGCATCGTGGTGTTGGCCTTTTCCTGGCCATAGGACTTGCCCAGCAGGATCATCGGCAGATGTGCGCATAGGCACTCGGTGACCGTGAGTCCGCCCGATTTGAGGATTGCCAAGTCGCAGCCATGCATGAGGGCCGCCATGTCGTCGACATAGTCCAACACCGTGACGTTCTCGAGCTTCATGGCATCGAAGAGCGTCTTCAGCCGGGCCGCATACTCCACGTCTTTGCCAGGTAAAAAGACAAAGTGCATGTCTGCGAAGCTGCGCAGGAAGGGGAGTGTGTGGTCCATCGCCGCGCGAAAGCGGACGTAAGGCTGAGGCAAGCTGGCACCGGCCATTACCAGAACGACGGTCTTGTCGGTGGGGAGGTTGAACTTGGCTAGCTCTTCCTCGCGATCGTAATCCGTGTCGAATCCGGCGCGAATAGGAATGCCGGTAATGCGAATCTTTGCCTCGGGCACCTTGCGCGGACGCAGCGTTTCGGCCATAAATTCGTTGGCAACACAGAATAGATCGGTGTCCTTGTGGGGCCACCAGCCCTCGACTTCGTAGTCGGTCGGCACGCAGGTGACCGGATAATCGATACCCGTAATGACGCGGGCGCCCACGGCAACATTGGCTGCTGTGATGTGCGTTGCGACCACGGCTATGGGCCTGCGGCTACGAATATATTCGTTGAAGGCGGGGAACATAATTCGCGACCATGCCGTGCCGCCACCCCAGAGAAGATGTCCCGTAAGCGTATATCGCCAGGTCAGGTCATAAATGGGGCGCGTGGCTCCCGTGAAAGAAGCCGCGGTCTTATTGCCGTCGAATTTAATACGTCCAAAATCAAGAATATCGAGCACTTCAATCTCAACATCCTCGGGGATGCCATTGGTGCCGCGGATGAGGTCGAATGCCTGCGCAATCGCATTTGCGGCGGCCTTGTGGCCCGAGCCGACCGAGGCGTGCACGATGGTCACGAGAGGTTTTTGTTGAGCCAGGAGCGTGGTTTGCTCCAATTGGGGAGTGCTGAGCTTGTGCAGGGGAGCGTCATCGCTCGTCTGCGTCTGATCCATCGATAACTCCCCTTCGACGTTGTAACACGGGTTTATCATTGTAGTGCATGAGTGTCACGTTCACGTAAATTTGGGTATGAGCGCAAGGAATGACAACGTTTCGACGAGAGGATTCTTCATGGCTACCGATCATACGATCGACGTTGCGATTATCGGCGGCGGTCCCGCGGGCTATGCTGCCGCCATTTATGCGGCGCGCGCCAACCTGACGACGACTGTCCTTGAGCAGGGCATGTCGGGCGGACAGATCACCACGACCAACGAGATTGAGAATTATCCTGGCATTCCGCTGCTGAGCGGTGCTGAACTTGGTGAGCGGTTCCAACAGCATGCTGAAGGCCTGGGGGCTCAGGTTGAATGGAGTATGGTGACAGGCGTCGATTACGATGCCGATGCGGCTCAATTTACCATCCATCACGATATGGGCGACACAGCGGCCAAGAGCGTCATTGCGTGCATGGGCGCCACGCCGCGTCCTGCAGGTTTTGTTGGCGAGGACACGTATCGCGGTCGAGGCGTTTCGTATTGCGCGACGTGTGACGGCATGTTCTTCCGTGGCAAGCAGGTCTTTGTTATCGGAGGCGGCAATTCGGCATGCGAAGAGGCGTTGTTCCTTTCCGACATTGCCAGCAGCGTGACCATCGTGCTGCGTCGCGATCAGTTCCGTGCACCCGAAGGCGTTGTGAATAAGGTGCTTACTAAGGACAATATTTCAGTTAGGTACCAAACTAGTATTGTTGAGCTTTCCGGTGAGGCGATGCCCACGACAATTACCTTCAAGGACAATGCAAGCGGCAAGACGCATACTGAGACCTTTGAACCTGGCTCGTTTGGCATTTTTGTCTTTGCCGGCACGCAACCTCATACCGAACTTGTCGAGCATCTGGTCGATCTGGGGCCCGATGGCGGCATCCTTACCGATGAGTCCATGGCCACCCGTACACCCGGCTTATTCGCAGCCGGCGATATCCGTTCCAAGCGTTTACGGCAGGTTGTGACCGCTGTTTCGGACGGGGCTATAGCGGCAACCAGCGCATACACTTTCTTACGCGCATAAGTACGATAATATATCTTATGTAAGGTTGCTATCTTTACACAAAGTGGTTAGACGGTGCATCAATGTGCTGTCCAACCACTTTTACTTGGCGACTATGTGTTATGCAAAACTATATAACCTAGAATACAATATAGAAAACGAACGGAGGCCTCTTATGAACCACGTTAAACATGTTATCCCGATGTCCGATACGTCGGTCAGCATTAAGCCTGAGGATATTCAGCCGACGGTTCTGCCGGATGCATTTATTCAGTCCGATATGGTGGGTAAACTCAACGCGTTGAGCCTGCCACGCTATGACCAGCTGCCCAACGTAACGCTCTATCGCGATCAGGTTATTGAATATGTTGCACTGTGGATGGAGCCGCTTTCGATTTGCGTAGAGCAGCCCGTTATTACGCCATCGATGATCAATAACTACGTGAAGGTCGGCCTCGTTCCTGCTCCAGTTAAAAAGCAGTATGGCCGTGAGCAGATTGCGCGTCTCATCGCCATTTGTATCTTTAAGCAGGTGCTGCCCATCGCTGCGGTTCAGGCGCTCTTTAATATTCAGCGCTTGAGCTACGACGCTCCGACGGCTTTCGATTATGTTGTCGATCAGCTCGAGGCATCGATTCGTGCGGCGTTTTCTGTTGAGCAGACTCCCGTGCCCGATACCGCACATCAGGTTACGCGCGAATCGCTGCTCGTGCGCAGTGCGGTATCGTCCTTCGTTTCGAAGGCGTATCTGATGAGCTATCTCAAGTTCAATGGGTTTAATAGCTAACCGAGGTATAAGACGGGCGGGATAAAGAGCCAATGGCTCCTTATCCCGCCCGTACGTTTGTCTAGTTGGATTTTATCGGCCCGACGCCACGCCCATACCGTAGCCGATAATGAGGCCGTGCATCTCGGCATAGTATGAATCTAGCCCGTTACAGGGCATGATAATCGTCTTGGAGCCGGGCCAATGCTCCACAATGCGGCTGGCAAGCGCCTGGGCGCCCGCCTCATTCTCGACATGGTCGATAACGACCTCGCCGCCGGTAAAGCCTTCGGCCTCCATGGTGTCGACAATCTTGGTGAGCATCTTCTTTTCGCCGCGGGTGTGCCCAACGAGTTCAATTTTGCCCGCTTCGCTCGCCGTGCCCAAAATGCGGATATTGAGCTTGTTAGCAATAACGCCGGCCGCCTTAGGGATACGTCCGGCCTTCGCAAGGTTTTCGTAATTGCACAAACTAAAGAGGATCTTGCTCTGCTGCTCCAAGCTATCGAAGTAGGCGCAGGCGTCCTCAAAGGAGGTATCCGGGTTGCTTGCAAGATAGCGGTCGAACAGCAGGAAGATCAGGTCCATTTTGCCGCCGGCTCCGCGTGAATTGACCAGATGAATCTGTCGGTCCGGCTCTTCGGCAAGCACCATGTCACGTGCGGTGGCCGCGGCATTGTAGCTTCCCGAGACGCCCTCCGAGATGGGCATACAAATCGTCTTGTCGGCAAGCCTAAAGAGTTCGGCCCACTCACCTACGCTTGGACAGGCGCTCGAAGAAGCGCTCGACTCCGCCTGCACGGCGCAATTGAGCTCGTGAACGTCGAGCGTGAGGTCATCGACAAACTCACGCTCCCCCACTCGGATCTTAAGGGGTGCAAATGCAAAGGTGGTATGAGGTGCGGTTGGCTGCCAATCGCGAAGATTGCAGCTCGAATCGGAGATAAGCGCCCAGCTCATTGAGGGTCCTTTCTATTTGTTCCTCAACAATTATAGCCATCTTTTTGATTGATTGGATGGCTATCTAGTTTTGAATACTAGATAGCCATCCTGATTTTATGGCAAACGGTAGGGGCAAAAAGAATGGGCCTCGTGACTCAAGATCGCGAGGCCCATGTTCGTTCGCTGTAGTAATAAATTAGTAGCGTACGAAGATGTAGTTGTTGTTCATACCGGCTGCGACGGAGCTGATGATAACGCCCGTGCTGTAGTCGGAAGCATGGATCATCTGGCCGTTACCGATGTAGATGCCGGTGTGATAAGAGTTAACTACGACGTCGCCGGGCTGTGGATCAGACACACGAGTCCAGCCCATAAAGTCACCAGTGGTACCCAGACGGCAGTAACGACCCGTGAGGCAGTAGCTCACAAAGCCGGAGCAGTCGAAGCTGTTCGGTCCAATACCGCCCCAGGAATAAGCGCAACCAAGCTTGCTGTAGGCACGCGAAACAACGGAGCCGCCGTCAACGGACTGGCTCGGCGCCGAAGGGGCCGGAGCCGGAGCGGGAGCGGGCTGCGGCGTAGGAGCAGGAGCGGGCGTGGGTGCAGGCGTGTCGCCGCCTCCATTGTTGGTGTTCTCGGTCGTACCGGCGGTGTCGTTGCTCACCGTGGCCTTCTCGGCGGTGCTGGCGTTGATGCCGGCCTGCAGCGCGGCATTGGCCTCGGCCTCGGCGGCAAGCTCGGCCTGCAGCTGCGAATCCAGGGAATTTACGACGTTCTGGGCTTCAGCCTGCTGGGCGTTAAGCTCGTCGACCTTCTTTTGCGTGGTGGCGACGTTCTTCTCCTGCTCGGCCTGCTTATCGGTGAGCTGCTGCTTAAGCTCCTTTACCTCTTGGATGGTCTTGGCCTGCTTGTCGGACACCTTGCCGTAGTAGAACAGACGGTTGAGCATATCGCTCAGATCATCGACACCCGTCAAAACCTGAAGCAGGCTCAGACCGCCGGTTTTGTACTCGCCGGCGACATAGGTCGAGAGCTTGGCCTGACCGTCAGCGATCTCCTGCTGCTTTTGCGTGATCTCGCCAGCAGTCTGATCGAGCGCCTGCGTCTGCGTGGCGAGCTCATCGTAAATCTGCTGGGTTTGGGTACCGATCTGCTCGAGCTTCGTTCGAGCAGCGGCAAGGTCGGATGCGGTATCGGCGTAGGCAGGAGCCGCGAGGCCCAAGCCCAAAACACAAGCGAGGGTTGCCGTAGCAGCGCAGCGTGCCATGTTTTTGTGCGTGTTTGCTGTGCGCATGTAGCTTCCTTTCCAGTAACTAAGGGTAACGGCTAGTCTACCGTCACCAGGCTAAAGAGCTCCACATCGTCATCAGACGGCGTGAGCTTCTCGCGCGGGTTGAGAAACGCAAGCTCAAGTATACAACCGTAACCGATAAGCTTTGCGCCCATATCTCGCACCAGTTTACCTGTTGCCTCGACGGTTCCGCCCGTCGCGACCAAGTCGTCCAGAATCAACACGGTATCTTTAGAGCTGATAGCGTCGGCATGGATCTCAATGGAATCCGTTCCGTATTCGAGCTCATAGCTTTGGCTCACGGTCTCGCGCGGCAGCTTGCCCGGTTTACGTGCGGGAACAAAGCCGGCGCCAAGGGCTACAGCCACCGGTACGCCAACCATAAAGCCTCGAGCCTCTGGGCCCACGACCTTGGTGATTCCCATGCCGGCAAAGTGCTCGGCGAGGGCATCGGTCATGGCTTTGAGCGCCTCGGGATTGCCAAAGAGCGGCGTGATGTCTTTAAAGATGACTCCGGGCTCGGGATAGTCGGGGATGTCGACGATTTGAGATTCGAAGTCGTACATTGCATGACCTTTCAATGGGTTGCCGGATAAGCGGCAGCTGTTATTTGCCCGCGGTGGCGGTGCCGGTTTGCGAAGGGGCGACGACCTTGAGCGGCTTTACGAGAGAATCCTCGTGCGAAGCCGGCGCGACAGTTTCTTCGTTTTTTGCTTTGGTGAACTCGGAGCGAGTGATTTCCTCATCGAGTGCATCGATGTCGGCGTCCTCGACCACGGCGTTGAGCGACTCAAAAACGCGGTTCTTGAGCAGCGCAGTGTGCACACCCTCCGTCAGGTCGTGAAGCTTCTTAAACGCACGCTCGAGCTTGGCGTCGCGCTCGTCATCGGAGGTGTCCATGCCGAGCATGCTTACGAGCACTTGCTCAAACATCGAGGATTCGCGGTTGGCGGAAGACACGTACTGACGCAGGTTGCGCGGCTCGATATGGAAGCGTGACAGCTCGGAGCAGTAGCGGATGATCGGAAAATCGCGACCATCGACGAGCTCACGGTTCTGCGGACTCTTGATGATGCGAATGAGGTCGTTCTCGGCGAGCGAGCGGATAAACGAGATCTCGACGCCCAGCATATCGGGAATGGTCTCGATGGGATGCAGCTTTTGTTTGGTCTCCTTGGGCTCCGTCTTAAGCGGAACATCGGACAGCAAGCCCACCTCGTAGGCGAGCGTTGACAGGTCCGTGGCGTTTTCCAAGCGCTGCTTAATCACGTTGAGCGGCATGTAGCGGGTCTTCTGCAAGTGCAGAATGACCTCCAGGCGATCAACGTCCTCCTTGGAGTACTGACGGTATCCCTTAGGCGTACGATGAGGGGTAATGAGCCCCTCATCTTCTAGAAATCTAATTTTTGAGTTCGAAAGATCGGGGTATGCGCCTCGAAGAAGGTTGACGACTTGGCCGATACTCAGATAGTTGCGTTCGGCCATGCCCTACTCACCGGTTTCGATGCGCTCCGGCGTGCTCTCGTGGTAGATGAGCGTAAACGTACCGATCTGGACGGAAGAACCATCGTGCAGCGGGGCCGCATTGACAATGGCGCCGTCGACCCAGGTGCCATTGAGCGAGCCCAGGTCCTCAATGCGAGCGCCGAGGCCCTCGCGAATAATGCGCGCGTGGCTACGCGAAACGGTCATGTCATTGAGGAAGATGCCGTTCGCAGGATCGCGGCCGATGGTGGTCACGTCGTCCTCGAGCTCAAAGGCGGCACCAGTCTGCGGACCCTTGACGATGGACAGAACGGGGGCGGTGATGCGCACGTTGGCCATGAGGTCGGGAACGGTGACGTCGCTTGAAGGCACGCGGAATACGCAGGTAGCGTCAGCAGTCTTATCATTGTGAGGCATATTGTTAACCATGTTGTCCATGACAACCCCTAACTTATCGCGGACGTGCCGCAAATAATGAACCGTACGTAATCATACCCCAACGAATCAGTCTTCGATTTCAGGGTTCAGAAAGTCGATGTCCTCGTCCTCGGGATGCGTGAGAGCTTGTTTAATGGCCGCTCCGCCCTTAATGGAGTAGATGACAGCCGTGAGCATGGAGAAGATCACGCCGCCGTACACAAAGAAGATGCCGAGGGGCACCGAGCTTCCGTTGAGGCCCGGGAAGGCCGTAAGGGTTGAAGGTAAAAGATGCAGGCCGTCAATAACGGGGAACCCGAGCAGCATGAGCGAGAAGCCAGTCATGAGCAGTGCAGTGGCAATCTTTCCGGGAAAGACGACATCGATGGGGCGACGGTGATAATGACGCACGATAAGCGTGCCGATGCCCAGATAGATGTCGCGGCCAATAATGAGCACGCAGACCCAGATGGGCAGCTCTCCGCGGACCACCAGCCCAAGTACGCCGGTGAACAGCAGCGCACGGTCGCAGATGGGATCCATGACCTTGCCGAGCCACGAGACCGTCTTGGTCATGCGGGCGATCTGACCGTCCATCCAGTCGGTAGAGGCGGCAACGGCGTAGATAACGATGGCGATGACGCGGTTGTTATCCGTCACAAACAGGTACAGAAATACCAGGGTGAGGATCAGGCGCGTAAAGGTGATGAAATTGGAGATCGTAAAGATCTTATTCGACGGGTAATCGGAAGTGCCGATAAGCTCCTTTTTGATCTTCTTTTTGATGCCCACAGGACTCCCCCGCTGGTTAACGACAAAACTTTCGCTACTATACCCGTTCCGGCGATGTCTATCCAGCGTAAGCATAGAGAGTCCAGACATATGGAGGATGCTACTGGGTTGTGCGGGATTCTGCATTTGTGTACATCAGCCTCCAAATATGACATTTTTCGGCATCTTTGATGGCTGACGTACACGTTTTGATTCGGTGATTACATCGATCGGGAAAGTTGTTGCTTTAAGCAAATTAATCATGATGTGCGGGTCGAGAAGGGTTGGCGCCAAAAGAACCCAACGGCCGTTACGGCTTCGTTAGAAACGCGCCCCACCATGGATGGTGAACCCGAAAGGTGAGGCGCGCGGGCACGGCGACTCGGCCCGCGCGCCCGGAAGAGAAAGGACGAACCCATGGGTTACATGCTCGAGACGCGCGGGCTCACCAAGCGCTTCGGCCGCGGCGACCAGGCGCAGGACGCCGTGGCCGACGTGAGCCTTCATATCCGCGAGGGCGAGGTGTACGGGCTGCTTGGCCCCAACGGTGCCGGCAAGTCGACAACGCTCAAGATGATCTGCGGGATGCTGCGGCCGACGGCCGGGGAGATCCTCTTTGCCGGGCACGCCTGGCGCCGCGAGGACCTCTACGCAATCGGCAGCCTCATCGAGGAGGCGCCGCTCTACCCCAACCTCACCGCGCGCGAGAACCTGCGCGTGCGCACCACGCTGCTGGGCCTTCCCGAGAGCCGCATAGATGAGGTGCTCGCCGCCGTGGACCTCGCGGACACCGGGAAGAAGCGCGCCGGGCGCTTCTCGATGGGTATGCGGCAGCGCCTGGGGCTCGCGCTGGCGCTGATCGCCCGGCCACGCCTGCTCGTGCTCGACGAGCCCACCAACGGCCTCGACCCCATCGGCATCGAGGAGCTGCGCGACCAGATCCGCGGCTTCGCGGCGGCGGGTACGACGGTGATCGTCTCGAGCCACATCCTTTCCGAGGTGCAGCAGATGGCGGACACCATCGGCATCATCTGCGGGGGGCGCCTCGCCTACGAGGATGCGCTTCGTCCCGGGCAGGACCTCGAGGAACTCTTCATGAGCTTCTGCCGGGAAGGGCGACGAGCGCGCGGGGAGGTGGCGGCATGACGGGCGAGAAAGGCGGCCTGCTTGCGGCCCTGCGCGCCGAGGCCCTGAAGTCGCGCCACGCGGCACCGGTTCGCCTGGCCGTGCTCATGGCGCTGCCGATGCCGCTGCTCGGCGCGATGCCCTACCGGGGCGTGCAGATCTTCAGCGCGTGGAACTACTGGTACGCGCTCTTCCTGCCCGTGTCTCTCTCGCTCGTGGTGGCGTGCGTCGCGCGGGCGGACGCGCGCACGCGGATGCGGGGGCTTCTGGGCCTGGGCTTCCCGCTCGGGCGCGCCTGGTGGGCCAAGGCGCTCTGGTGCCTCGCGCTCTGCACGCTCTCGAACCTCGTGGTCTTCGGCATCTACCTCGCGGGATCGGCGTTCTCCTCGCAGGGTCTCACGGCCGCGGGCACGCTCACGATGCTCCTCTGCGCGCTCGCCAACACGGTGACCGCGGCGTGGATGATCCCCGCAGGGCTCTTCCTCACGGCGAGGCTCGGCATGCTCGCGGGCATCTTCTGCCCGCTCGCCGCGCAGCTCGTGGGTGGGTTCGCCTGGTCGCTGATGCCGCTGCCGCAGCTCTTTCCGCCGTCGGCGAGCATGGTCATCCCCACGAGCTTCATCCCCGTGCTGCCGAGCGGCGAGCCGCTCGCGGCGGACATGGCGCTCGGCGGGGCGCTCACGGCGGACGGCGTGCTCACGCTGGCGGGTCTTGCGGTCTGTGCGCTCGCGTTCGCCGCGCTCACGGCGGCGGGCGCGGCCTGGTTCGCGCGCTCCGAGGAGAGGTGATGGCCATGACACGACTCTCCGACCCGACGCCGCGCATGACTCTCCCGCGGGCCCTGCTCTCCGAGGCCCTGCGCCTGGCGCGCTCCCCGCTCTCGGCGGTGCACCTCGCCTGCGGCCTGGCAGCCGGTCTTGCCTGCGGCGAGTACTTCTCCGTAACCCGATGGGACCCGGCGCTGGGCGCGGACGCCTACGCCCAGTTCCTCGGCGCCCTCATGCCGCTCATGTCCGCCATCGTCTGCGGGCTCGCCGTGGACGAGGAGCGCGCTGCCGGGCGCCTCGCCAACCTCACGGCGGTCCCCTCGCGCGGGCGCGCCGTCGCGGCGAAGTTGCTCGCCCTTGCGGCGCTCGGCGCGGGCGCGCTGGCCGTGGCGCTCGGCGTGTT
>NZ_QSBB01000032.1:484-20981 GCF_003465595.1 Collinsella sp. AF05-9 | reverse complement strand
CTGGCCGTGGCGCTCGGCGTGTTCGGGGCCGTGCTCGCCGTCGCCGGGCGCCTGCCGCTCGGGCCCGCTCCGCTTGCGGCCGCCTGGGCGGGCATCGTGCTGGGCAGCCTGCCCCTCTACGCGCTGGGGCTCGGCGTGGCCCTGCGCCTCGGCCGCAACGCCGCCATCGGCGGCGGCGCTGCGGGTATGCTCCTCGCGTTCTTCTCAGTGGGCGGGCTTGCGCACGGCCTCATGACCGGCGAGCTCACCGGTGCCCTGGCGACGCCCCTGGGCTGGGTGCCGCTCGCCTGGCCCGCGCGCCTGGGGTCGCTCGGGGTGGAGGCCTTCATCGACGCCGCACGCGCGGCGGGCCCTCTCCTTACGACTGCGCTCGCTGGCCTCGCCCTCACCCTAGCAGCCGCCGCCGTCCTTCTCGCCTGGTTCTGCCGCTTCGAGGACGGGAGGGCAGATGCGTAGGAGGCCGCTCGCCGCCATGCTCGCCCTCCTCTCCGCAGCGCTCCTTCTGGGCGGGAATGCCCTGCTCGACGCCGGCTGGGGGGGGTCGGCGCTGCGCTCGATCGCCGACCGCGTGCTGCCCAACCCTGAGATCGTCATGTTGACGCCCGCGGCTGCGCGCAGGGCTCTGGACCGCTGAGCGCGGCGCTAGTACAATTCCGACGAGAGTTTCAGGAGGTCTAACATGGCGAGGATACTGGCAGTGGATGATGAACGGGCGATCCTCGACGCTCTCGCGCGCGTCCTCGGCCGCGACGGCCATGAGGTCGTCAGGGAGGCGGACCCGACGGCGGTCCCGGGGATGGACCTCTCGCGCTTCGACCTCGTGCTCTGCGACGTCATGATGCCGGGGCTCGATGGCTTCGAGCTCGTGCGGCAGATCCGCCCGGACTTCGACGGGCCCATCGTCTTCCTGACCGCTCGCGTGGCCGAGGAGGATGCTGTGGCCGGCTACGGCCTGGGCGCCGACGACTACGTCCGCAAGCCCTTCGGGGCCGCGGAGCTGCGCGCCAAGGTCGCGGCCCATCTACGCCGTGAGTGCCGGCCGCGCTCGCACGCCCTCTCCTTCGGGGAGGTGCGGATCGACCTCGGGGCGCGCGGCCTCGCCGTGGGTGGCGAGGCCGTGCCGCTCACGCCCACCGAGTACGCCATCTGCGAGTACCTCGCTCGTCACCCCGGGCAGGTCATGAGCCGCGCGCAGATACGCGAGGCGGTGCTCGGCTGGGAGAGCGACGCCGACGATGCGGCCATATCCATGCAGGTCAGCCGCGCCCGGAGGAAACTCTCCGAGGCCGGCGCCGATCCGATCGCGACCGTCTGGGGGATGGGGTACAAGTGGCAGCTCTGAGGATCGGGGCGCGAGGTCGCGGGGGCATGCCGCTCTCCTTCGTCATCGCGCGCTACTTCGCCTACGCGTTCGCGGCGGTCGCCACGGCGTGGCTTGCCTCGTTCATGGTGCTCTCCGTGGCGATCAACGCGGGCTATGTCTACGAGGCAAGCTGGGGGCCGGCCAATGCGCGCGATGTCGCGGAGGGCCTGGCACGCGACGGCGTCTGCGGGCAGCAGGACGTGCCGACGGCCTACCGCTACCTCATCCTGAACAAGGACGGAAACGTGATGATGACAGACCTCGAGGGTACGCGGCTCGAGGATGCGACGGAATTGGCCAGTACGGCACTCGCCGCGGATCCGGGCACAGTGGAGATCGAGGGCGGGGGCTCGGGCCTCACCTACGCTGCGTTCCCGCTCAAGGGCGGCGGGGCCTGCGCACTCGTCAGCGAGTACCTGCCGCAGTGGGTCTCGCGCGATCTCGCCAGCCTGCTTCCCAACCCGCAGAACCTCATGCTCGTCGGCGCCGCTGTGGGAAGCGCGCTCGCGCTCGCGCTCGTGGCGCGCCGTGCGAGCCGCGTGATCTCGCGCAAGATGGCGCCGCTCGCGGAGGCGGCGGGGCGCGTTGGCGCGGGGGAGCTCGACTTCGCGGTCGGCAGCACCAACGTGCGTGAGGTGAACGACGTCCTCGCCGCGATGGACGCCATGCGGGCCTCCCTCGCCGAGTCGCTCGAGGCCCGCTGGGCCGCGGAGCGGGGGCAGCGCGAGCAGATGGCGTCGCTCGCCCACGATCTCAAGACGCCGCTTACCGTGCTGCGCGCCAACGCCGACTTCGTGGCGGAGGAGCTGGAAGACGAGAATGACAGCGACCTCTCGGCCGCCGCGCGCGACATAGCCGGCGGTGTCGAAAGGCTCGACGGCTACGTGCGCTTGCTCATCGAGGCCTCGCGCGGGTCCGGCGGGGCGGAGAGGGCCCCCATGCGGCCGGCCGAGCTCTGCGAACAGGTCCTCGCCGAGGCCGCCCAGATCGCCCGGGCGCGAGGCGTGACGCTCGACGCGGCCACGGGCCCCGCTGTCGCGGACGCGCCCGAGGCCCCGCTCGACCGAACCGCCCTGGCGCGAGCCGCCGCGAACCTCGTGGCCAACGCCGCCGAGCACGCGCGCTCGCGTGTGGCGGTCTCCTGCGACGTCGCGGGCGGACACCTCGTCATTGAGGTGGCCGATGACGGACCGGGCTTTTCGCCCGCCGCCCTCGAACGCGGCTGCGAGCGCCTCTTCACAGACGACTCGTCCCGCTCCTCGCGCGACGGAGGCCGCCACTACGGGCTCGGCCTCCACGTCGCCTCCGAGGCCGCGAGCGCCCACGGGGGCTCCGTCTCGCTCGCCAACAGCCCCTCGGGCGGCGCGGTGGTCACCATCGCGGTCCCCCTGTGCGGGATCTGACGACTTCCTCGTCGTCTACCTCGACTGCGATATGTCGCTCGCCGAGGCCGCGACGAGATGGTGTTGCGTCTGCTCCGCTTGGTGCTTCTAGCTCAAATTTGATCTGATGTAAGGCCCGTGCAATCCTGCATGGGCCGTTCTTTTGGCAATTGCTCGACCGATTCGTGGCTTGAAACACAAATTATCGAGTTAAGGAGACATGGGGTCACACAGCGGCTCTCAGAGCGCCCGCCGCACTCCCCCGCCATTGCCCTGCGGCGTCCTCGTATAGAGCCCATCCTGCTTGGCGTTTCGTTGCAACAGCCCACTTGTCCACCGATCAAGTGAACTACTGGAATAAATACAGCGACACGCTTGTCCGTTATAGTCGCTATATCTGTGTTAATCGCCGCGATAAATACAGTCTGTACTCGGCTGCATACCAGCTACGCGTATGTAGATTCATATCGCGTTAATAAATCGGCTTAAGCGCGTGTAAAACGCGCAAGTAGCCGCAAAAGGCGATTATCACGTAGGTAGATTTTTGGCACCCTGTTGATTAATCAAAATAAAGCAATTGCTTAAAACAAAAAAGGTCAGGCACTAGGTGCCTGACCTGCAAACTTCTGGTCGGGACGACTGGATTCGAACCAGCGACCCCTTGACCCCCAGTCAAGTGCGCTACCAAGCTGCGCCACGTCCCGAAGCTTTTGTTTGTTGCTCTGCTCTCGCTCGCAACAGGGAGTATATTAACCCGAAACTTTAGACTTGTGCAAGAACTTTTTTACAAATTTTGAAGCAAGTCCAAAATTGTATCTGCGAGCTGGAGTTTTGTTAGTACGGGAAGTTCCTGCGTACCCGCTGTACTCACAATCCAGGCCTTGTTCGTGTCGGTTCCAAAGCCCGAATCGGCGCGCGAGACATCGTTGGCGACGATCGCATCGCATCCCTTGCGGGCCAATTTACGCTCGGCGTACTCGACGACGTTATCAGTCTCGGCTGCAAAGCCGATTACGAGGCGATCGCCCTTTTGGCGTGAAAGTTCGGCCAAGATGTCAACGGTCTCGACGAGCTCGATTCGATCCAGGCGCTCGTTGGCCTTTTTGAGCTTATGGTCCGCCGGGGCCGCCGGCGTGTAGTCGGCGACGGCGGCGGCGCAAATGGCCGCGTCGGCCGTCTGGAAGGCGCTCAGCGCTGCCTTGAGCATTTCTGAGGCGGTCTGTACGTGCACGCACTCCACACCGCGGGGAACGTCGAGCGATGCCGGTCCCCGCACGAGCGTGACGGCGGCACCGCGGCGAGCAGCCTCCCCTGCCAGGGCGATACCCATCTTGCCCGAAGAGCGGTTGCCAATGAAGCGTACGGGGTCAATCGGCTCGTGCGTGGGGCCGGCGGTAATCACGATGCGCTTACCCGCTAAGTCCTGCGGCACGGGATTAAGCACCTCGTAGACGGCCTCGACGATGTCCTCGGGCTCGGTCATGCGCCCCGTGTCCACATCGCCGCAGGCAAGGTAGCCGCTGCCCGGACCCACCACGTGCACGCCGCGGTCGCGCAGCGTGGCCATGTTGGCCTGCGTCGCCGGCGCCTTCCACATGCCGTTGTTCATTGCGGGTGCGATCACGATGGGCCGCGGCGTTGCCAACAGCGTGGTGGAGATGAGGTCGTCGGCGATGCCGTTGGCCATCTTGGCGATGATATTGGCCGTCGCGGGCGCCACGACCACCAAGTCGGGTTCCTGCGCCAGCGAGATATGGTGGATGGGGTCGGAGGGGTCGTCGAATAGGCCCACAGCGACCGGCTCACCCGTGAGCGCGCGGAAGGTGAGCGGCCCCACGAACTCCGTGGCATGCTCGCTCATAACGACCTTGACGCGCGCGCCGCGCTTTTGCAGCAGGCGCACGATATTGCACGACTTATAGGCGGCGATCCCGCCGGTAATGCCCAGCAGGATCGTTTTTCCCTCAAGTTGCATTGAATTGTTGGATGCCGCCGTCATCGCTAGGCTTCCTTGCTCGGGAGTACCAAGAGGCGGTGGCAGTACGGGCAGTGCGTAATCTCGCTACCGTCGTGGTTGAGGTCGCTCATGGACGATGCCTGCAGCGCGGTGTGGCAGACCGTGGGGATGTTGCCCTGGATGGTCTCGACGGCCAGCCCGCGGAACTGCTTGAGCAGGCGCTCGTAGTCGGTGAGCACGTCGGCCGGTAGCGTAGCGGCAAGCGCGGTGCGCTCCTTCGTGGCGGCGTCGATCTGAGCCTGCAGGTCGGCAGCCTTGGCGCGGGCGGCCTTGGTATCGGCCTTCACGCCCTCCTCGAACTTGGCGATGATCGCCTGCGCGCGGGCCTCGCGGTCGAGCGCCTCCTTATGGGCGACAACGACGTCCTTGCGGGTGTGCTCGATCTTGTCCAGACGCTTGGCCAGGGTGGCGAGCTCATTCTCCAGGTCCTGAACCTCGCGGTAGTCGGAGCCGTCGACGTGACGCTTCTTGGCGGCCTCGATGGCGTTGTTGGTCTGAATCTCGGTGGTGTTGAGATCGTCGAGCTCAATGTCCAGGTCCTTGCGCAGGGCGTAGAGCTTGGTCATCTCGGACTTGAGCTTCACATAGGTCTTGCGCTTGGAAGCGAGCTCCTTGAGCTCCGGCATATTGGCAAGTTCGCTCTTGTTGCGGGCGAGCTCCAAATCGATCTGTTGCAGCTTGAGTAGCGTAGCGCCGGCGCTCATAAGTTCTCTCCTTTTGTCACAGTCCACCATTGGCAAGGGTTCAGTATTTTAATCGCATGACGGGGGTCGACCCCGGCGTCAACTGCAGAGTTCATCAATATATCAACGAACGGCTCCTCAGAGCGGTCGTGGCCGAGCAAGATCACCGGCAGCCCGCGCAAGGCAAGATCCTGGGCCACGTGGTAGCCGGCCTCACCGGTCACGATGACATCTGCACCGGCGGCAATGGCAAGCTCACCAAAGTCGCCCAGGGAGCCGCCCAGAATGGCGACGGTGCGGCACGGGCGCTCGGCTTCGCCCCATACGCGCGGGTCGCTGCCATAGGCTGTGGCGGCACGGTTGGCGAGATCGCGCAGGCTGCAGACGTCGTGGAGGGTCGCGAGTGCGCCCAGTCCGGTGAGCTCAGGCGCGTCCATATGTTCCAGCGAGCTCATGGGCTCAGCGCCCAGCAACTCACTCAGGCGAATGCGCGCTTCGTGCGAGCGGTCCAGGTTGGTGTGGAGCGATATGATGCTCACGCCGCAACGGGCCGCCTCATAGAGCGCCGCGCTGCACTGGGGGCGTGCGGAATCCGACGGACAAAACGCCTCAGGCGCCTTGATGTAGATAGGATGATGCGTCAGCAGCACGTTGGCACCGGCATCTTGTGCACGGCGAACATTAGCTTCGGTCGCATCGAGCGCGCAGGCCACGCCGGTAATCTCGGCGGCAGGGTCGCCCACGGAGAGCCCTACATGATCCCAGCCCTCGGCGTCCGTCTTGGGATAGCGCGTCAGCAGAGCGCGCTCAAGGTCGGCGACGATCATGCCGCACCCACGATCGACAGCAGCGCTTGGGCAAAGTCGTCCAGGTCAGCTGGGTTCACGCGGTCATCGAAGGAGATGCGCAGGGCACCCAGCGCCTGCTCGCGACCGATGCCCATCGCGCTCAAAACGTGGCTGGGATCCATGCTGCCGCTCGAGCAGGCCGATCCGGCCGAAACCTCAAAGCCGGCGGCGTCGAGCTTGATGATGAGCTCCTCGGAGTCCATTCCGTCAATGTAGATCGAAACCATACCCGGCAGACGGTCGGCATGCACATAGTCGCCCATCGTGGCGTGAATGCGAGGATGGGCCGTAAGCGTAGCGTAGAGCTTATCGGATAAGGCCTGCAGCGTTGTGCGCTCCTGGGCAACATTCGGCAACAGCGCGGAAGCGGCAGCGGCAAAAGCCAGCTGCGTGCGCAGGTCCTGCGTTCCGGCACGACGGCCGGCCTCCTGTCCGCCGCCAAAGATGCGCGGGCGCAGCGGCGTGCGGCTCTTAAGGTAGAGCGCGCCGGATGCCACGGGGCCGCCAATCTTGTGCGCTGCAACGGTCATAGCGTCAACTCCCAGCTCGGTGACATCGAGCGGAATATGTAAGTAGCCCTGGATGGCATCGGTATGAAACAAGGCGCCGGCAGCATGTGTGGCGGCGGCAAGCTCGCGGATGGGCTGCACCACGCCGGTCTCGTTGTTGGCAACCATGATGCTCACGAGCGCCACGTCGTCTGCGAGCAACTCGGTGAGCGCGGCAGGCTCAATGTAGCCCGCACGGCAGGGCTGCACCAGGTCGACGGAAAAGCCGGCGGCGCGCAGCAGCGGCAGGTTGTCCAGAATCGAATCGTGCTCGATGGCCGAAACGATGACACGGTCGCGCTTGCGATCGTGCTGACGAGCGCCCTCGGCAAGACCGAGGAGCGCCAGCTGGTTTGCCTCGGTGCCGCCGTTGGTCAAAATGATCTCGGACGGGCGGACGCGCGCACCAAAGCTGCGGGCAATCTCGCGACGTGCCACTTCTAGGCGCGCAGCGGCCTTGCGGCCAAGCGAATGCAGCGAGTTGGGGTTGACGCCGGCAAGCTCGCTGTCATCGTACTCGCGCTGCGCAAGGAGCGCCTCGGCGCGCATGGGCGTCGAGGCGGCATAGTCAAGATTCACGGGTATGCGGTTTTGACCTGCGGTCATAAGGGTTTATGCCTCCTGTGCGGCCTCGTTGCCCAGCTTCTGCAGCAGCGCAACCTCGGCAGCGGGATCTTCGGACTTAAATACGGCGGAGCCGGCCACGAGCACGTTGGCGCCGGCCTTGACGACCTCGGCGATGTTCTTGGAAGAGATACCGCCGTCGACCTCGATCAGGGGCGACACGCCGTGGCGCTCGCACATGGCCTTGAGCTCGTGAAGCTTTGCGATGGTGCCCGGGATAAAGCTCTGGCCGCCAAAGCCGGGGTTCACGCTCATCAGCAGCACCATATCGACGACGTCGATGATGCTCTCGAGCACGCACACGGGGGTGGCGGGGTTGAGCACCACGCCGGCCTTGACGCCGAGCTGCTGCAGATGCGTGAGCGTGCGGTGCAGGTGCGTGGAAGCCTCGTAGTGCACGGTGATCATGTCGGCACCGGCGTCGGCGTACCAATCGACCGTCTCGTCGGGGTTCGTCACCATGAGGTGCGCGTCGACCGGTACATCGGTGGAGCGCTTGACGGCCTTAAGGATGTCAACGCCAAAGGTGAGGTTGCCGGTAAAGTGACCGTCCATAACGTCGAAGTGCACGTAGTCGGCACCGGCGATCTTGTCGAGTTCGCCCTTGAGGTTGGCCATGTCGGCCGAAAGGACAGACGGAGCGATTTTAATGGAACCCATGGTAGAAGCCTTTCTGCGCTAGTCGGTGAGTCCGTAGAACTCTTGAGAAGGGACGCGATCGGTGAGAATCTCGAGCGCCCTATCCAAAGTAACACCGTTGTAGAGCGTTTGCTCCACGGCAAAGGTGAGCGGAATGTCTACGCCCAGTGAACGGGCAAGCTCACTGACGCTGCGGGCCGCGACGGCGCCCTCGACCACCATATGCGTACGTGCCTGGTACTCGTCGAGCGAGACGCCGTGGGCAAACTCGTAGCCAAAGGTGCGGTTGCGCGAATGCTCGGAGGTGCAGGTGGCAATGAGGTCACCCATGCCGGCAAGACCCATGCAGGTCATGGCTTGACCGCCGCGGGCGTGAACCAGACGGCTGATCTCGGCCAGGCCGCGCGTCATGATGAGGGCGAGCGTGTTGTCGCCCGCGCCGGTACCGGCGGAGATACCGCACACGATGGCGATGACGTTTTTCATGGCACCGCAGACCTCGACACCGGTCATGTCCTGCGACAGGTAGATGCGGAAGGCGGTTGACAGGAGCAGGTCCTTAAAGGTCTCCCCTACCTGCGGATCTTTGCTGGCGATGACGGCGGCGGAAAGCCCACCGCGGCAGATCTCCTCGGCATGGTTGGGGCCCGAGAGCGCCGCCACGCGCGTCTCGTTGCCGATCTCGCTGGCGATGACCTCGCTCATGAGCAGGCCGGACTCGGGCTCAATGCCCTTGGTGAGGCAGAGCACCGGGGTGTCGGCGGCGATAAAGGGTGCTGCATCGTGGCATACGCTTCGCAGGTGCGTGGAGGGCACGGCAAAGATAATGGCGTCGGCGCCGTCGAGCGCCTGGGCCAGGCCCGTCGTGGCGACAACGTTTTCCGGCAGCACGTAGTCCAATAGATAGCGGGGATTACGATGATCGCCGTTAATGCCGGCGGCCGTCTGCTCGCTGTGGGCCCACATGGTCACGCGCTCGGCTCGCGCGGCGGCAAGGCCGGCGACGGCGGTTCCCCAGGAGCCGGAGCCAATCAGCGCAACATTCATGACTCTCTCCTACTTATCGTCGGGCTCGGTGACGCGCTTGGTAAACGAGAGCTTGGACTCCTTACCGCACGTGAGCTTTTTGATATTCGAGCGATGGGCCCACACCACGGTGATGCCGATCATCGCCATGCAAAACTTAAGACCCAGGCTGCTGTACGGAAAGACCGCGCAGGCAGCGATAGGAAGACCGATGGCGGCGGCAAGCGAGCCCACCGACACATACTTGGTGATGGCGACGGCCACGATAAACATGCCCAACAGCGACAGGCCAATGGGCCAGTACCAGGCAAGAATCACACCCAAGCCCACGGCGATACCCTTGCCGCCATGGAAGTTGAGATAGGGAGAAAAGATGTGTCCCCACACGGCAGCGAGGCAAATGACGCCGAGCATCCAGTCGCCGGGGGCTCCAGGCGCCATGATGTTCTGCGGAAAACCATAGCCCAGATCGGCGATAAGCGGACGGGCGATAATGACACAGATGGCGCCCTTAAGGCAGTCGAGCAGCAGCGTGAGCGCGGCCACCTTGGGGCCGGCCACGCGCAGCGCGTTGGTGGTGCCGATGTTTCCGGAGCCCGCCTTGCGAATGTCGGTGTGGTTGAACACGCGGCCCAGGATCAGGCCAAACGGAATCGCTCCGATAAAGAACGAGACCACGGCGCAGATGGCGGTCAGCAGAATCGGATTATGCATCCTTTTGCTCCTTCTTCCTAAAGAAGAGTCGGATGGGCGTGCCGGCAAAGTCGAAGGTCGAGCGCATGCGGTTTTCGACATAGCGCTGGTAGGTGTCGTTGACCAGGTCGCCGTGGTTGACGAAGAACGTGAACGTGGGCGGGTTGATGCCCGTCTGGGTCACGTAGTGCATGCGCAGGCGGCGCTTGCCGTCCACCACGGTGTGGCCAAACTCGCGCAGGTCGGTGAGGAACGTGTTGAGGCGCGAGGTGGAGATCTTTTGCGAACGCGTCTTCTCGGCAGCGTCGACCATGGCCCAGATCTTCTCGACGCTGCGGCCGGTCAGGGCCGAGATGCGCAGGTACTGAGCCCAGGGAGCCATGACACCCAGACGGCGGTCGACGGTCTCCATGCAGGCCTCGCGCTTGCGGTCATCGTCGAGCAGGTCCCACTTGTTGAGCAGCACCACGATGGCGCAGCCGCGCTCGATGGCCAAGCCCATGACCTTCTGGTCCTGCTCGGTGACGCCCACGGAGGCGTCGACGACGAGCAGTGCCACGTCGGCGCGGTCGATGGCGCGCAGGCCGCGGACCATGGAGTAGTACTCGATGTTCTCGTACACGGTGCTCTTCTTGCGAATGCCCGCGGTGTCTACCATGCGGTAGTGCTTTCCGTCACGCTCGACGACGGTGTCGATGGCATCGCGCGTGGTGCCGGCGATGTTGGACACGATGGAGCGGTCGGCGCCCAGGATGCGGTTGAACAGCGAGGACTTACCGGCGTTGGGGCGGCCGATGATGGCCACGTTGAGCGCATCGGGGAACTCGTCGGCGACCTCATCCTCTTCCTCGGGGAGCAGGGCCACGATGTCGTCGAGCAGGTCACCCGTGCCATGGCCGTGCAGGGCCGAGAGCGGCGTGGGCTCACCGATGCCGAGCGAATAGAACTCCCAGATGTTGTCGTTCTCGCGATCGGGGTTATCGAGCTTGTTCACCAGCAGAAAGACCGGCTTGTCCGAGCGCTTGAGCATGCGGGCGACCGACTCATCCTCCTCGGTGACACCGGTGCGGCCGTCGACCACAAACAGGATGACGGCGGCTTCCTCGGCGGCGGCGAGAGCCTGGTCGCGGATGGACGTGGCAAAGACGTCGTCGCTCTTGAGCGGCTCGATGCCGCCCGTGTCGACGATGGTGAACTCGCGGCCGTTCCAATCGGCCGTGTGATACGAGCGGTCGCGCGTGACGCCGCGGGACTCGTGGACGATGGCGTCCGAGGTCTGGGCCAGGCGGTTAACGAGCGTGGACTTGCCCACGTTGGGGCGACCGACGACGGCGACGATAGGTTTCATCTGCTCTCCTTTAATGGGTAGGGTCAGCGGAATTAGTAGAGTCGGCAGGCACAATGCCAAGGATATGCTCCAGGGTATCGAGCAGCTCATGCGGCATGGTCGACACCACATGAACCTCGGCGCCGCGACTGGTAAGGCTTGCGAGTAAATCGTCACGATGATACTCGTCAAGCGTCATGCCGTCAGCGTTGAACATGAGCTTAGGCACAAAGAGCATAACCCCCGACAGGTCCTGCGGCAGTTGCTCCAAGATGTCGCAGGCGACGATGAGGCCGGTCACGTCCACGTTGCCGCCAAAGTAGCGGTTTTTGATGGCTGTGACGGTGCCGGCGAGGCCGTGCGGCGATTCCACAAAGCGCGCGACCGTATCGCGCGCGCTGGCGCCCGAGAGGCACAGCAAGCGCTGGCCACGGGCGGCGATTCCCTCGCGAACGCGGGTCAGGCGATCGGCATCGGCGGCGAGCACGTTGTCGGTCTCGTCCAGATAGGAGCGGATCATGCCGATGCCGTCATAGTACTGCGGGTAACCGTCGTAAAAGTCTGCCTCAGGCGGCTCGATGCCGGCGTCCAGATAGAACTCGTCGCTCATCTGGAAGGTGTGGCGGCCAAAGCGCACGAAGGCACGGTCCTGGAAGGGCCGGATCATGGCAATGGTTTCGCGCGCGAGCTCGGGCTGATCGCTGTAGGACCAGCTAAAACGGTTCTGATGCTTGGTAAAACCGAGCGGCACAATTCCCAGGCTCGTGATCTGTTCGTGATCCTCGCAAAAGCGAAGCGTCTTTAGCAGTTCTTCGCCGTCGTTCATGCCGGGGCACAACACGATCTGCGCGTGAATCTCGATGCCGGCTGCCATGATGGCCTCGAGCACGTCCATACCGCGCTGGGCGTTGCGGCCCATCATGCGGCGGCGAATATCGGGGCTCACGGCGTGGACCGACACGTTCATCGGACTCATGTTGCGGTCGATGACGTTTTGCACGTCCTCGTCGGAAAGGTTCGTGAGCGTGACAAAGTTGCCCTGCAAAAAGCTTAGGCGGTAGTCATCATCGCGAATGTAGAGCGTGGAGCGGCCGCCCTTGGGCAGCATCGTCATAAAGCAGAACACGCAGGCGTTGACGCAGGTACGCATGCCGTCAAAGATGGGTCCATCGAACTCAAGGCCCCAATCCTCGCCGGGAAAGCGATCGAGCTCCACGGGGGTGACGGTGCCGTCGCGCGGGTCGAAAACCTCCAACTCGACGGTGTCTTCGTCGGCCTCCCAGAGCCACACGATCATGTCGGTGAGCCGCTCACCGTTGACCGTGAGCACGCGCATGCCCGGCTCGATACCCACATCCCATGCGGGCGATTCGGGACGCACGTTCTTAACGAGCGCGCCCTCACCCGGCTCGGGGTCGCGGCTGCGCCCGTAATCGGCCACCTCGGTGGCGTATGCGGGTACGGTCTGGTCCATGATTAGCGGCAAAGCTCCTTGATGCGCTCAACGGCGCGTTCGATGTGTTCTTGCGGGGTGGAGGCTCCGGCGGTGATGCCGATGTGGCGCGCGTCGGCAAACCATGCGGCCTCGAGCTCGGAAGCTTCCTCGATGTGATGCGTGTGCTCACAGGCATCAGCGCAGATCTGTGCCAGGCGACGCGTGTTGCCCGAGTTCTTTCCGCCCACAACGACCATGCAATCACAGCGGTTGGCGAGGGTTGCGGCTGCCTGCTGGCGCTCGCTCGTGGCTGCGCAAATGGTGTTGATCACGCGCAGTTCCTGCACGCGTGGGGTGATGGAGGCCACAACCTCGGCCAGGTTCTGCGCGGTCTGGGTGGTCTGCACAACCAGACCCACCTTGCCCTTGAGTGGCAGCGCGTCCGCATCGGCAGCACAACTCACGACTTGAGCGTCATCGCCAGCGTGGCCAAGAATGCCCTCGACCTCGGGGTGACCCGGCTCGCCCACGACGATCACACGGTAGCCCTCGCGCACTAAGCGCTCGGCAGCCAAATGGACCTTCTTCACGTAGGGGCAGGTGGCGTCGACCACGTCGAGGGCACGCTCGCGAGCGGCCTCGATTACCTGCGGCACCACGCCGTGAGCGCGGATGATCACGGTGCCCGATGCGGCGTCGTCCAGGGTCTCGGCCAGACCGACGCCCGCCTCGGCGAGCTCGCGTACCACGATGGGGTTATGAATGAGCGGACCCAGTGTGTGGACCTGAGTGCTCTCGTCTGCCTGCGGCGCGGCGGCCAGCGCCATGTCGAGCGCGCGCTGTACGCCGTAGCAGGTGCCCGCGTGGGCAGCGATCTCGATGGTGGGGACGACCTCCTCAGCGGCGGCCGCAGCGGTATTCATGACGTTCTCACCCATGGCTAGAACCTGCCCGGGTGCTCGGCGCACAGGTCGTCGCGCATGGCGTAGACGCGGCCCATGGCCTCGGACTCAAACCAAGACAGGCGCTCCTTGCGCTTGAGCTCGGCCGGAGCATCGGATAGCGAGATGGCCTTGCCGGCGCGGATCCAGCACTTTTTGGGGCGCATGAGCTTTTTGCCCTTAGGCGTAATGTCGGACCAGCCACAAATGGCGAGTGGGTTGACGGGCGCCTTGCCCATCTGGGCGATAAGCGCAAAGCCGCCGTGGACCTCGGGCTTGATCTCGCGCGAGCGGATGCGCGTGCCCTCGGGGAAGATCAGGACGTCCTCACCGCGCTGCAGTGCATGCTGTGCGGCGCGCAGGCACTTCATGTCGGCGGTGCCACGCTCGACGGGAATGCCGCCCACGCGGCTAAAGGCCCAGCGCACAATCTTGCTCTTGGCGAACTCGGACTTAAAAATGGGGCGCACACGGCGGCCGCCAAAGAACAGTGCCGTCTCCACGGCCAGCAACTCGGCCATCGAGGTGTGGTTGCAGATGACCACGCTGCCGCGGCCTTCCTGGCGCTCAAACAGCAGGTCGACGTCTTCGACCTTCCAGCGCCACATGAGCTTGGAGAAGACCCACAGAATAGCCATGACCACGACGACGGTGCCGCGGATGAGCGCCGGGAACTCGGCGTAGGGGGCGTTGTAGTAATCCTCGGGCGTCTGCTTAAACAGGCGCATGGGCTACCTCCTTTGGTTGATGAGGCCCACGATTATCGAGACGACCTCGTCGATGGTGTGGGCGGTGGAGTCGACGTGCACGGCGTCCTCGGCGGGCACGAGCGGTGCGACCGCGCGGCTGCTGTCGAGTTTGTCGCGCTGCTTGAGGGCGTCGAGGGTTTCGTCGACCTCGGTCTCGAGCTGCTCGGTGCTGAGCGGCTGAGCGTCGTTTTGGTGGCGTTGCAGCACGCGACGACGGGCGCGCTCGCGCGGGTCGGCGGTCAGGAAGACCTTGACCTGCGCGTTGGGGAACACGACGGTGCCGATGTCGCGACCCTCGGCCACGATATCGCGGTCCTCGGCGGCGCGTCGCTGATGGATGAGCATGGCGGCGCGTACGCCCGGGTAGGCCGAGACCTTGGAGACATTGGCGTCTACCTGCGGGGTGCGGATGGCAGCCGATGCGTCCGCACCGTCGATGGTCAGGCGCGTGTCCTCGCCGGTGCCGTTGGTAAAGCGGATCTCGATCTGTTCGGCGAGGGCATCGATGGCCGCCTCGTCGTCCAGGTCGATGCCGCGGTCGAGCGCGGCGAAGGTGACGGCGCGATACATGGCGCCCGTGTCGAGCTTGTTAAAGCCCAGCTGGCGGGCGATCTCCTTGGCGATGGTAGACTTGCCGGAACCGGCGGGGCCGTCGATGGCGACGATCATGCAATGCTTCCTTTCGGTGGTTGACGTGCTGGTATGATGCGCGAGCGCTGGGGCTTGGCGGACTGACTAGCCCGTGTAGCGCTCGCGGTAGGTGTTGCGCTTGGGCGCGGAGCCGTGGCTGCCGTGGTGGCGCGTGTGGCTTGCGGGGGTTTCTTGGGGCTTGCCACCGCGCTTGGCGCTGGCCTGCTTGGGCGGGATGCCGCCGGCCTTGAGGATCTGCACCTCGCGATCGGTGAGCTCGCGCCACGAGCCCTTGGCCACGTCCTTGAGCTCCAGGCCGGCAAAGTTACAACGGTGCAGACGGATCACCGGATGGTGGATCTTGCTCAGCATGCGCTTGACCTGGTTTTTGCGGCCCTCGCGGATGATGACCTCCACGGCGGTGGTGCCGGGCTTTACGCCTTGCGGAGCCACGGCCTCGGCCTCGCGTGCGGTAATCACGCGGCAGATCGCCGGCTGGCATAGGCCGTCGTCGAGCTCGATGCCGCGACGCAAAGGCGCCAGATCGGGGTCGGTCAGGTGTCCGTCAACGAGCGCCTGGTAGGTCTTGTAGACGTGCTTGCTAGGGTGCAGCAGGTCCTGCGACAGGTTGCCGTCGGTGGTAAAGAGCAAAAGCCCCGTGGTGTCGCGGTCAAGGCGACCCACCGGGAAGAGCCCCGGAAAGCGGTCGCGCGGGACCAGGTCGGCCACGCAGGGGCGCTCCTGCGGATCGCTCATGGTGGTGAGGTAGCCGGTCGGCTTGTAGACCATCAGGTACACGGCGCCCTGGTTGAGCTTGACAGGCATGCCGTCGACCTCGATATGGTCGCGATCGACGTCGACCTTGGTGCCCAGTTCGGTCGCGACCTGGCCGTTGACGGTCACGCGGCCGGCGGTCATCAGGTCCTCCGAGCCGCGGCGGCTCGCCACGCCCGCGCGCGCCAAAAAGCGCTGTAGGCGCATCGTGTGTGGGTAGACGGGCTGGGCATCGGTCGCGGGCGCGCCCGCGACGCCGGCGGTGCGCGTCTCCCCTACTTCGTTAGTCCTCGTCATGCAAATCCTCCGAGGTCTCGTCGACGACCAGGGTCTCCAAGTCCTCGACTGCCTCAACATCTTCAACATCGGTATCGATCAGTTCGCGCTCTTCGTCCAGGTCTTCGGCCTGCTCCTCAAGCGTGGACTGAATGCTGCGGCCGCTCAGGCGCTCGCGGATAAACTGGCGAGATTGCTCGTCGGGGGCAAATTGCTCCAGATCGGGCAGGTCGCGGGTGGAGCGCAGGCCGAACTTTTCCAAGAAGGCATTGGTCGTGCCGTAGATGATGGCCTGACCGCGCTCGGGGTCGCGACCGAGCTCGCGCACCAGACCCTTGTCCACGAGCGACGCGATGACGCCGTCGGAGTTGACGCCGCGAATGCCCTTTACCACCTCGCGCGTGACGGGCTGGTGGTAGGCGATGACGGCTAGGGTCTCGAGCGCCGCCTGTGAAAGCTTTTGCGTGTCCCAGCTCAGCACATAGGCCTCGACCACATCGTGGTAGGCGGGGTGGGTAAACAGGCGCCAGCCACCAGCGACCTCGCGCAGCTGAAAGCCGCGATTGGCCTCCTCGTACTCAACCTTAAGCTCGGCCAACAGCGACGCGCACTCGCCGGGGGCGATATCCAGCGCACCTGCCAGCGCGGGCGCGCTGACGGGGTCGCTCGACACCAGCAGCAGCGCCTCGAGGGCGCCTTTGAGGCTGTTTGCCTCCAGCGTTGAAAGGGTTGACATGGTTGCCGCTCCTATTCGGTGAGCTCGGGGCCCTCGCCGGGCACGTATGCCTCGGCGCCCTCGACTCGGTTGATGCAGATGGTTCCAAAGATCTCGTCCTGGCTCAGCGTGAGCGAACCGCGTTTGGCGAGCTCGAGCATGGCCAGGAAGGTGACGACGAGCTGCTCGGTGGTGGCGTCGCCGTCCAGCAGCTCGCGGAAGGTGCAGGTTTGGTGCGCCATGGTAAAGCGGTCGACCGAGGCCACCGTCAGGTCGAGCGGCACGCGATGCGGCGCCACGTGCTCGGCCTCCAGTAGGAAGGTCTGGCGCTTGCCGTCCAGGTCTGCGCAGATGACGGCCAGGCCGCGCAGGGTGATGCCGGCCAAGTAGTCGGGCATAAGGCCCAAAAACTCGGGGTCGGGGCCGGCCACGCGCGGATGCATGCGGCTCTCGGCCTGCATGCGCGCGCCAAGGGCCGCCGCCGCGCCTTTAAACTGCTTGTAGGCGATCAAGCGCTGGATCAGGACCTCGCGCAGGGCATCACCGTCGAGAGCACTGAGTTCCTCGAGGTCTTCGTCGTCCTCGTAATCGTCGTCGGTGTTGCGCGGTGCCTCCTGGGGCACCAGCGAGGCGGCCTTAATGTCCAGAAGGGTTGCCGCGACCAGCAAGAAGTCGCTCGCCACGTCTAGGTCCAGCGCCTCGATGCGCTCGGCTTCGGCCAGGTATTGCTCGGCCACCTCGCTAATGGAGATGGCGCCGATATCAACTTTTTGGCGGGTTACCAGCTGCAGCAGCAGGTCGAACGGTCCGCTGTAGACCTGCGTCGACACGCGATACGACATCTTCGACCTCCTTTGACGGCGCCTTCGCGGCGCGGTTTGGGTGCATGTTGCGACCGTTTTGCACGGTCGACCTGTAAGTTTACCCTAGATGCCGGCGATTGCGAAGTCGAGCAGCCGCTCAGCCAGCGGATACACGGTAACGTCGAAATAGCGGCCGATCACATCGATGCCGGTCCACATAGGCAGCAGATACAGCACGATGATGAGTATGGGCATGGCGTATTGCTGCAGATGGTAGTAGTTGGTGAGCGCCTTGCCTTTGAGGAATGGGACGATGATCGACGAGCCATCGAGCGGCGGGATAGGGATGAGGTTAAAGAACGCGAGCGACAGGTTGACCACGATAAACGTGGCACCGAAGTTCATGATTTGGGACGCCACGGCAAAGGACATGCTTGCGTAGAGGTTGCCATACGCTGCGTGCATGAGGGCGGCCGCGAGGCACGCGAGCGCGATGTTCGATGCGGGACCGGCCGCGCTCACCAGGACCTCGTCGCGCTTGGGGTGCTTGAGGTTGTTGAGGTAGACGGGCACGGGCTTGGCGAAGGCGAATACCGGGCCGCCGGCCGCGAGCAAAAGCAGCGGCAGGAGGATGGTGCCAAACGGGTCGATGTGGTTAAGCGGGTTGAGCGAGACACGGCCGCGCGAGCGGGCCGTCTTGTCGCCGAGCGCCCAGGCCGCGGCGGCGTGCGCGCTCTCGTGGATGACAATACCCACGATGACGGCGACAGCGCTTGCAAGCAGGTTCATCAGGTAGCTGTTGGACATGGCGCTCCCCTAGCGGACGCGGCGCGAGGCGCGCGTGAGCAGGTAGTCGGCCACAAACAGGATGACAGCGACGATGGCGTAATCCAGGCGGAAGACGCCGCCAAAGGGCGACGTGATGACGCCGTAGCCGGCGATGGCGCTCGGCAGCGCGCGTGAAAGCTCAACGACAAAGCCTACGATCTGCAGCTTGGCGGTGAGGCCGCTAAAGCACAGCAGCACGGTCATCGCGCTCATAAAGATGCCGCAGATGCGACAGGCGATGGCGATGATGCTCATCGCCACGGCAGCGGCCTTACGAGAGTTCACGCGCGGTCTCCTCTTCGATCTGGGTGGAAAGCTCCAGCCATTCGTCCTCGAGCTTGGGCAGCTCTTGCTTAAGGCCGTTATATTCCCCCAGCGCGGCGTTGAACTTGTCTTGATCGGCATAAAGCTCTTCGCTTGCCATCAATTCCATAAGCTCGTCATAGCGGGCACGCTTTTTGTCGAGCTCCGTCTCGATCTTCTTGAGCTGGTTGCGCACGCCCTTGAGCTTTTTATTGAGCGCGGCGCGGGCTTGGGCCTCGGCGCGCTTTTGCTCCTTGGTCTTTTTGCCCTCGGCAGGCTTGAGGGCGGCGACGGGGGTGTCGGCCTGGGCGGCGCTGGCTTTGGTGGACTTGGCCGTGGCCGGCACACTCTCCGTGGACGCCTCGGCAGCGGCTCGGGCTGCGAGGTCCTCGCGCTTGTAGAGGTAGTAGTCGTAGTCGCCGTCATAGACTGTAACCTTGCCATCGCGGATGTCGATCACGCGGTTGGCCACGGCGCGCACCAGGTGCTCGTCGTGGCTGATCAGCACGATGGTTCCGGGGAAGTTTTGCAGGGCGTTCTCGAGCATATCCACCGAGTCGATGTCCAGGTGGTTGGTGGGCTCGTCCAGGCAAAGGAGCGCCTCGGGGGCCACGAGCATCTTTGCCAGGGCCAGACGCGCCTTTTCACCGCCGGAGAGGACGCGTACCTGCTTTTCGATTGCGTCGTTGTCGCTAAACAGGAAGGCACCCAGCAGGCTGCGCTGCTGCGGCACGGTCCACTTGGGCGTGACGCTGTCGATCTCTTGCAGGACGGTGTTGGACTCGGTCATGCCCTCGAGCGCGTGCTGGGCATAGTAGGCGACGCCGACGTTGGTGCCCAGATCGCGGGTGCCGGTGGTGGGCGGCTCCAGGCCGGCGAGGATCTTCATGAGCGTGGACTTGCCGGCGCCGTTGGGGCCGACGAGCGCCACGTGCTCGCCGCGGTAGAGCTTGAGGTCGATGTCGCTGTAGATGTGCTTGTTGCCGTAGGACTTGGAGACGCCCTCCAGGCCCACGACCATGTCGCCCGAGCGCGGCGGGTCGGGGAACTTAAAGTCGATGTGCTTGTGGCCCTCGGGTAGGATGACAAGCTCCTTTTTGATCTGCTCGATCTTGCGGATGCGCTCCTGGGCCTGGGCTGCCTTGGTGGGCTTGTAGCGGAACTTGTCGACGAAGACCTGCATGTGGGCGATGTCGCGCTCCTGGGCGGCACGCTTTGCGCGCATCTGCTCCAGGTTGTCCTCGCGCTGCTTGAGGTAGCTGCTGTAGTTGCCGGTGTAGGTGGTTACGCGGCGGTTCTCGAGGGCGGCGACGTGGTCGACGCAGGCGTCCATGAAGGCGCGGTCGTGGCTGACGATGAGGACGGCGCCGTCGTAGTTGGCGATAAAGCCGCGCAGCCACTGGACGCTTTCGAGGTCCAGGTGGTTGGTGGGCTCGTCCAGCAGCAGCAGGTCGGGGTGGCGCAGGAAGAGCTTGGCGAGCGCGATGCGCATCTGCCAGCCGCCCGAGAACTCGGAGCATGGGCGCTCAAAGTCAGTGACCTTAAAGCCCAGGCCGGAAAGGATTTTGCGGGCGTTGCTCTCGAGCTCGTAGCCGCCCAGGTGCTCAAAGCGGTCCTGGACCTGGCCGTACTCGTTAAGGAGTGCGTCGACGTCCTTGCCCTGCTCGGAGAGCTCGGTGATTTGGGCCTGCAGTTCGTTGGCGCGCTCGCCCATGCGGCGGATTTCCTTGGCGGCGGCCATGACCTCGGCAAGGATGGTGGTGTCCTTGTGCTCCAGATTAGTTTCCTGCTCTAGGTAGCCCACCTGGCAGTCTTTGGCATACTGGACCTGGCCGGCGTCGGGGCTGTCGATGCCCATGATGATTTTGAGCATGGTGGTTTTGCCGGCGCCGT
>NZ_QSBB01000032.1:0-474 GCF_003465595.1 Collinsella sp. AF05-9 | reverse complement strand
GTGGTTTTGCCGGCGCCGTTAGGGCCCACGAGCGCGAAGCGCTCGCCGGGGTTGATCTGGAAGGACGCGCCGCTAAAGAGGACGCGCGCGCCGAAGCTTTTTTCGATCTTGTCGACCAGGAGGATCATGCTGCCGCCTTTGACCTTGTGTGCCTATATGAAAAAAGGCCCCAACTTGCGTTGGAGCCTCATTCAATGCTCGGGTGGAGACGAGGGGGATCGAACCCCTGACCTCTTGACTGCCAGTCAAGCGCTCTCCCAGCTGAGCTACGCCCCCGTGCGAAGAAGTACTATACGGGAACTCGGACGGCGATGCAAGGACAATTTCGGAAAAACTTTCCGGGGGCGCGGGCGCCGGAGCCCCGTGGGGTCGCGACGGCGGAGACCAGCGCCCGCGGGGCCGATGCGGGCGGGCAGCGCTGCCGCCGCCCGCCTATCAGGCTCCACTCCGGTCGCCCCCGGGACCCCCCCCCCC
>NZ_QSBB01000031.1:0-21828 GCF_003465595.1 Collinsella sp. AF05-9 | reverse complement strand
AGGAGGCCACTTAATGTGGCCTCCGTCGTGAGCAGGACTGTAGAGCAGGAAACTTCATCAGTGCCCGCCCCACGGGAAACCGGCGGGATAGACCGGTTTGGATGGGGCTTTGATGCATGGGTGGTCTGTTGGTGGGCAAATGGGTATCATACTGAGGTTATTGCATCGACTCTGCGATGCATGTTTGTACGTTCCCGGCGGTCGGTTTGCCAGAAGCGCCCCGTCGGTTGTTCCAGACCCGTTTCGAAGAAAGGAAACCACACTAACCTATGGCAGCTAAAAAATCATCTCCCTTGAAGATCATCCCGCTTGGCGGCCTTGACGGCATCGGCAAGAATATGACGGTCTTCGAGTGCGGCGACGACATGGTGCTCGTCGACGCCGGCCTCATGTTCCCGGATGACTCCCAGCCTGGTATCGACCTGGTGCTTCCCGACTACACCTATGTTCTGGAGAACGAGGAGAAGCTCCGCGGTATCGTCGTCACTCACGGCCACGAGGACCACACCGGTTCGCTTCCGTATCTGCTGCAGGACCTCAACAATAAGGTGCCCATCTTCTCGAGCAAGCTGACGCTTGGCTTTATCGAGGGCAAGCTTTCTGAGTTCCGCATCCGCGCACCCAAGTTCCGCGAGGTCAAGGGCGGCAGCCATGTCAACCTCGGCGGCATCTCGCTCGACTTCTTCTCGATGACGCACTCCATCCCCGGCGCTCTGGGCGTGTTCATCCGCACCAATCAGGGCACCGTTATGCACACCGGCGACTTTAAGCTCGACCAGACGCCCATCGATGGCGTTACGCCCGACTATGCCGCTATCAGCCGCTTTGCCAAGCAGGGCATCGACCTGCTGCTTTCCGACTCCACTAATGCCACGGTTCCCGGCTTTACCAAGTCCGAGGCCGAGGTTGGTCCCAACCTGCTGCACGCCATCAAGAACGCCCCGGGTCGCGTGTTCGTCGCATCGTTCTCGAGCCACATCCATCGTTTGCAGCAGATCTGCGATGCCGCCCGCAAGTGCGGCCGTAAGGTCGTTGTGACCGGTCGCTCCATGCTCACGAACACCCGCGTGGCGCGCGAGCTCGGTTATCTCAACATCGATGATGCCGATATCATCGATGCCTTCGATATTGATAACCTGCCTGACGACAAGATCGTCGTCATGTGCACTGGTTCGCAGGGCGAGCCGCTGTCGGCCCTGTCCCGCATGGCCAATGGCGAGCACAAGACGCTCTCCATCCACGAGGGCGATACCGTTATCCTCTCGGCAACTCCCGTTCCCGGCAACGAGAAGGCCGTCCAGCAGGTCGTCAACAGCCTGGCCAAGCTCGGCTGCGACGTGTGGGATAAGAACCGCGCTCTCGTCCACGTCTCGGGTCACGGTAGCCAGGAGGAGCTCAAGCTTCTGATGGCCATGGCCAAGCCTACGTACTTTATGCCGGTCCACGGCGAGGCCGTGCATCTGCGCGCCCATGCCCAGCTGGCCCGCAAGATGGGTCTCAAGGACGATCATATCTTTATCCTCGATAACGGCGACACGCTCGAGATGCGCGGTGGTATCGTCAAGCGCGGTACGCCCGTCGAGTCCGGTGTCGTTTACGTCGACGGCCTGCGTATCGGCGATACCGACCCCATCGTCCTGCGCGATCGCCAGAAGCTCGCCAACGACGGTATGGTCACGGCCGTTGCCATCGTCTCCCTCAAACATAAGAAGATCGAGGCCATCGAGTTCTCGGGCCGCGGCGTCTCGTTTGCCATCGACGACCAGTTCTCCGAGGATGCCTCCGCGTCCATTATGAAGACGATCGAGAAGGGTAAGTTCAGCTTTACCAGCAGCGGTTCCGATGCCATTCGCAAGGCCGTGCGCGATTCGCTCTCTAACTTTATCTGGAGCCGTACGCGCACCCGTCCGATGATCATCCCGGTCGTCATGGAGGTTTAGTTTGGCGCGCGGATCTGCACAAAACGCCAAAGGCAATAAGGCCAATAACCAACCGGCATCTGCTAAGGGTGCCGGTTCCCATCTGCGTGCCAATAAGGGCCACGAGTCCGAGTTCGATGAGTTTGAGCCCTTGGTCGAGCCTTCGGCCAATCGCGATATCGCCGGTGTGGTCATCGCCGTTTTGGCGATCGCGTCCTTCATTGCCGTGATCTCTCCGGCAACAGCGCCCGTGACGGCTGCGGTTGCCGGTTTCTACCACCTGGGCTTTGGTCTGGGCGCCTACGTGCTGCCGATCGTCATCTTGCTGTTTGCCGCCACGCTCTTTTTGGGTGAGGACTCGCCGCTCAACGTGCGCTCTGTTGCGGGCGGCGCCTTGGTCTTTATCGCCGTCGTCTCCATTCTTTCGCTGATGGTGCCGGGCACGAGCGATTCGTGCGACCTTATGTTTACGCCGCAGAACCTTTCCGTGTCGGGTGGCTACATTGGTGCGTTTATTGCGAGTGCGCTGCAGAATGCCCTGGGTAAGCCTGTCGCGATGGTGGTCCTGTTGGGTCTGGCCGTCGTTGGTTTTGTCATCATTGGCTTTTCGGTGGGCGGTGTGCTGCGCTCTGCCCGCGATCGTGCGGCAGATTTTGCCGAACGCCGTCGTGCCGATGTCAACGCCAGCCCGTGGGGCGATGAAGAGGCCCTGTCTGTTCCCGGCGTCGCTCGTCCGCACCTGAGCATTCTACGCCAGAAGGGGACTGACGCCGCGGTGACCACGGTCATGGGTGGCGATGTCGACCCGGTTTTGGATGACGACGAGGACGATGACCCATTTGTCGTCGTATCCGAGTCGGTTGAAGCCGAGCGCGCCAAGACCACGCTGCTGCCGCGCCGCCATGCCAAGAAGGGCAAGGCTGCGCCCAAGCTCAACACAAGCGAGCCCGACCCGTCTTGGTCCGATAGCGAGATTGAGCTCACCGAGGGTGACGACGAGGCTCCGCTCGAGACCGCCAAGACAACCTTGCTGCCGCGTCGCCACGCCAAGCGCGGTCAGGTCACTGGACAGCTTTCGATGGAGGACGATCCGGACAAGGTTGACGAGTCCGAGCCGCCGTTTGCCGTGAACCCTGTTTCGGCCGCACCTCAGATTCCCGACTTCTTAAAGCATCCCAAGGTTGCCGATGCGCCTGCCACGAGTGCTGTCGAATCGGCTGCGGCTCGTGATGGGGGAGCGGACGGCGGCGCCGCAGATAACGAGGGCGAAGAAGAGGACGGCCTCAAGCTTCCGCCGCTCGAAATCCTACATGCCAACCCGCAGTCGGCTTCTGCCGCGTCTTCGGATAAGGAGCTGGAGCAGACCGCTGAGTCACTGCAATCCACCTTGCTTGAGTTTGGCCGCAGTGCCCGCGTGGTCGGCTGGATCGCCGGCCCCACGGTGACGACCTTTAAGCTGCAACCCGGCGAGGGCGAGCGCGTGAGCAAGATTTCGAGCCTTGAGGACGACATCGCGCTGTCGCTTGCTGCTCAGTCCGTGCGTATCTTTGCGCCGATTCCCGGCACCTCGCTCGTGGGTATCGAGATTCCCAATCGCAAGCGTCAGAACGTCAACTTGGGTGATGTTCTGCCCTATGTTAAGGGCGGTCCGCTTGAGCTTGCCATCGGCCGCGATGCAGAGGGCACGCCGGTCGTCGCCGACCTCGCCAAGATGCCCCATCTGCTGATCGCCGGTACCACGGGTTCCGGTAAGTCGGTCATGATCAACTCCATCATCACGACTCTGCTTATGCGCGCCCTTCCCGAGGACGTTCGCTTGATCATGGTCGACCCCAAGCGTGTCGAGCTCGCAGGCTATAACGGCCTTCCGCATCTTTACGTGCCCGTAGTGACCGAGCCCAAGCAGGCCGCGAGTGCCTTGCAGTGGGCGGTGTCCGAGATGGAGCGCCGCCTGAAGGTCTTCGAGCGCCTTAACGTGCGCAAGATCTCGACCTATAACGAAAAGCAGGCCGCCGGCGAGTTTGAGCATTACGATAACCCGCCGCAAAAGATGCCCTACCTGGTCATCATTATCGACGAGCTTTCGGACCTGATGATGGTTGCCGGCAAGGACGTCGAGGCGTCGATTGTGCGAATCGCCCAGCTGGGCCGTGCCGCCGGTATCCACCTTATCGTGGCGACTCAGCGTCCGAGCTCCAACGTGGTGACGGGTCTCATCAAGGCAAACATTACCAACCGTATCGCCTTTAACGTCGCAACGGGCATCGACTCCCGCGTCATCATCGACCAGATGGGTGCCGAAAAGCTCACCGGCTTGGGTGACATGCTGTTCTCAAAGGTCGACTGGGGCAAGCCCCGCCGTATCCAGGGCTGCTTTGTTTCGGATGACGAGATCAACGAGATTGTCGAGTTCGTCAAGTCGCAAAGCGAGCCTGACTACCATGAGGAGATCCTATCGGCCGTGGCACCTGCCTCCATGTCCATGGCGGGTGGCGGCGGCATCGTGCGCACCGGCGTCGCCGAGCCCCAGGACGACGATCCGCTTATCTGGGAAGCCGCTCATATTGTGGTGGAATCGCAGCTGGGCTCCACATCTGGCCTGCAGCGCCGCCTGAAGGTTGGCTATGCGCGCGCCGGGCGTATTATGGACATGCTGGAAGAAAAGGGTGTCGTCGGACCGCCCGACGGTTCCAAGCCGCGCGAGGTCCTGCTGGATGAAGAAGGCCTTGCCGCGCTGGAATCCGTCGACGCCGAGATGGCACGTGAAGATCGTGAGTTTGGAGGATTCTGATGGCTGCACGCTTTGGTGACATGCTGCTCGAGCAGCGTCGCCGAATGGGCCTTTCCATTCAGCAGGTCGCCAACACCATCAAAATCAGGCCGCAGATCATCGAGTTTTTCGAAACCGGTAATTTTGCATCGATGCCCCCGCGCGGTTATGCCCAGGGCATGATTTCGAGCTACGCACGCTTTTTGGGCCTCAATCCGCGCGAGGTCGTCAACGCTTATTTTGATGAACTCATGGCATATGAACGCGAGACGTCGCAGCAGGGCGGTCGTTTTCAGGACGCCGCCGGCTACGTCAATTCGCGTTCCTCGGTCGACAACGGCCGTTTCCTGATGGTTCAGGGCGGGCGTTCGACGCGTTATGGCCAGCGCCCTCAGCAGGCTGGCTATATTACCGAGTCTGGCTCGAGCGAGGAGATTCGTTCTCAGCGCGATCGTTTTCGCAGCACGCCGGCGCCCGAGGAGCGCGCACTCCCCGCTGCCCGCGGTGTCGCTCGTGACCCTCGTGCCGGCTACGGCGATGGCGGTTATTCCGATCGCGGGTACCGTGGCGTTTCTTCCGGTCGTCCGCGCGGCGGCTATGCAGACGCCGATACTACGCAGGTGACGCCTCGCCTTCGATCTCAGTCGCAGCCCTATAGCCAGCGTTCCTCAGCGGCTCGTTCGGGCCAGCGCAACTACCAGGGTCGTGGCGAGCTCGCCCCCCGCTCGGGTCAGCGCAATATGCAGCGCCAAGGTAGCTATCGCGGACGTTCCGACAATAACCGCGGTCGTATGCCCCAAGGCACTGGTCGCGGTGGCTCCAATCGTGGGCGCGGCGGTGGGCGTGCTCTCCAGAACAACGGTCTCGATCCTCGTATCGTTTACGCCGGTATCGGCGCCGTGGCGTTGCTGCTGATCGTGCTCATCGTGGTGCTTTTGCGTGGCTGTGGCTCCTCGGCGCCCGAGTCGACGCCCGAGACGCCCGTTGCCACCAAGACAGCGACTAAGAAGTCTTCCAAGAAGACCGAATCCGTCGATGAGGACGAAGATACCGATGAGACGACGGACGAGTCGACCGATTCGGACGCCGCCAAGACGACGGCCAAGAAGGAAGAGAACGAGGTCACAAAGGTCAAGATCTCCGTTGCCAAGGGCAAGACTGCTTGGATTGAGGTCAAAGTTGATGGCAAGTCGGTCTATGGCGCCCAGGCGACCGGCCCCTTTGAGCAGGAATATACGCCCGAGTCCTCGATCGAGATCACCACGTCCAAGCCTTCCGATGTCACCGTTACCAAGAACGGTGAAAAGGTCCGCTACGACACTAAGACGTCGGGCGTGGCACGCGTGACGATCACCGTTCCCAAGAAGGAGACGACCGACTCCGAGGACGGCGAGAGCACTGACGGCACCGATGATGCCAACAGCGCGGATGGAACCGAGGCCCAGTCCACGGAGGGCACCAATACCGCTACCGACGGTCAAACGACGACCGTTTCTACCGATTATTCGTACGACAGCTACTAAGCCGCTCGTAAGCGAAAGGATTAACCATGGCTAAAGATTCCAGCTTCGACGTCGTGTCCGAGGTTAATATGCAGGAGGTCGACAACGCCTTCCAGCAGACCACGCGCGAGATTTCCCAACGCTATGACCTGAAGGACTCCGGCGCCACCATCGAGCTTTCGAAGGGAGACAAACTCTTTACGGTCAACGCCCCGGCCGACTTTGTCTCCAAGCAGATCATCGATGTCCTGAGCTCCAAGCTCATCAAGCGCGGCATCGATCTTAAGGCCGTGTCCTGGGATGCGCCTCAGGCTGCATCGGGCTGTACCGTGCGCGTGCTCGGTCACATCGTCGAGGGCATTGACCAAGCGACTGCCAAGAAGATCAATAAGGACATTAAGGATCAGAAGCTCAAGGTCAAGGTGACGATCGAGGCCGACAAACTGCGCGTCTCCTCTGCTTCCAAGGATGCGCTGCAGACCGTGATCCAGTTCCTGCGCGACCAGGACTACGGTCAGCCGTTGCAGTTCACCAACTACCGCTAATTCATTCGAAAGGACCGCTCTCCAACATGGATACACCGTTGGGCTCCGTGCTCTATATCACCCTCGGGTGCGCCAAGAACGAGGTCGATACCGACCGTATGCGTTCGCTGCTGACCGCCGCGGGCTACGAGGAGGCATTCGATCCGCAGGATGCCGATATCGCCATCGTCAATACGTGCTCGTTCCTTGCCTCGGCGACGTCCGAGAGCATCGAGACCACGTTCGAGCTTGCCAACGAGGTTCAGGACGGCGTTCGTTCCTGCCCGATCGTCATGTGCGGCTGCGTGCCGTCACGCTACGGCGACGACCTGCCCGACGAGCTGCCCGAGGTCGCGGCCTTTGTGAAGGCCGACGAGGAAGACGGCATCGTGGCGGTCATCGATGACGTGCTGGGTGTTGAGCGCGAGATTGCCGCCTATATTCCGCAGGTCAAGCGTACCGTCGAGGGCGCTGTCGCCTACGTCAAAATCTCCGATGGCTGCAACCGCTTCTGCAGCTTCTGCATGATCCCGTATATCCGCGGTCATTATCACTCGCGCAATGCCGAGAGCATTATCTCCGAGGTGCGCGACCTGGTCGCCGGTGGTGTGCGCGAGATCGTTCTGATCGGTCAGGACACGGGCATTTGGGGCACTGACTTTGCCGACGAGGACCTCGCCGAGGGCTCGCCGCGCAATCTGGCTCAGCTGCTGCAGGCCGTTGCCGAGGCGGTGCGTCCTCATAACGTTTGGGTCCGCGTACTCTACCTGCAGCCCGAGGGCATGACCGACGAGCTTATCGAGACCATTCGCGATACGCCCGAGGTGCTGCCCTATATCGATATTCCCGTCCAGCACTGCGACGCGCGCATCCTCAAGGCCATGCGCCGCTCCGGTTCGCGTCAGGAGCTCGAGGACCTGTTCCGCGACCTGCGCGAGCGTATTCCCGGTATCGTGATCCGCTCCACGGCTATGGTCGGCTTCCCGACTGAGACCGACGACGAGTTCCGCGATCTTATCGACTTTATGGACACCGTCGGCTTTGACTACACGAGCGTCTTTGCCTACTCGCGTGAGGAGGGCAGCCTAGCCGCCAAGATGGATGGTCAGGTCGATGAAGAGGTTAAGCTCGAGCGCGCCCAGGAGGCTATGGATCTGGCCGAGTCGCTCGGCTTTGCCGCCACGGCGGCCCATGTGGGCGAACGCGCCCAGGTGATCGTCGACGGTATCGAGGAGACCGAGGACGGTGCCGAGCTCATCGGACATGCCTGGTTCCAGGCTCCCGATTCCGATGGTGCGGTGCATCTGGATGCCAGCGAGGCATCCGTGGGCGATATTCTGACGGTCGAGTTTACCGATAGCTTCTGCTACGAGCTTATCGGTCATGTTGTGGAGTAGGAGAGCGTCGTGGCTAACGAGAGCAATAAGGAACTGACGAGTGTTTGGACGCCCGCCAACATCGTGACGTGCGTGCGCATCGTCTTTATTCCGGTGTTCATGATCGTGTCGGCGCTGTCTCACACGAGCGTTGCCGGTACGGATTGGAGCACCTTCGACGGCCCGCTCGCCGCCGCCGCATTTATTCTGTACGTCATCCTGTCGTGCACCGATAAGGTTGATGGCTACCTGGCTCGTTCGCGCAACGAGATCACCGATTTCGGCAAGTTCTTGGACCCCATCGCCGATAAGTTGCTCGTGTTCTCGGCCCTGCTGCTGTTCTTGGACTTTGGTGCCGTAACCGTGTGGTCGGTGTTCATCATCCTGTTCCGCGAGCTGCTGGTGAGCGCCCTGCGCATGGTCGCGAGTGCGGCCGGTGTGGTCGTTGCGGCCGATAAGCTCGGAAAGTACAAGACGGCGACTACGATGGTTTCCATCTGCGGTTATCTGTGCGTCTTTGCGATGGCCGGCTTGCATCTTGGCCCGGTGGCGCTGACGCTCGGCATTTACTCGGTGTCGCGCTTCCTGTACGCCGTGGCCGTTATCTTGACCGTTATCTCGGGCGCTCAGTACTTCTGGAACTGCCGCAAGATCGTCTTTTCGGTCTAGGTCCTGGTAGGCATGACGGAATCATTTGAGCAGATTGCCACGCACAATGAAGAGCTCGCACGCGATATTGTCGAGCGTGCAACCGTTCGTGGTGTGACGGTTTCGACGGCTGAATCTCTGACAGCGGGTATGATTGCCTCGACGATCGCCGATATCCCGGGTGCCTCAGCGGTGCTGCGCGGCGGTGCGGTGACGTACTGCGACGAGATTAAGCATCGCGTACTCGGCGTTGAGCAAGAGACGCTTGACCGCTATACCGCGGTGTCGTATCAGGCGGCGCGCGAGATGGCTGCCGGTTCGCTGGAGCTGTATCAGAGCGATATTGCCGTGAGCGCGACGGGCTATGCCGGCCCCGGTGGAGGCACCGAGGACGATCCGGCTGGAACCTTTTATATTGGCTGGGCGTATCGCTCTGCCGATGGGGGAGTGCCGGTCGTGGACTCCATTCGTTGTCACTATGAGGGCAATCGTTCGTGTGTTCGTGCCCATGCGGTCGCGGAGGCACTGGGTCGCATTGTGTGCGTGCTTCATTCTATGGAATAGACGTGTTTTAAGGGGCCTCCGGGCCCCTTAATTGTGAAGATAGGGACCTCGGCCGAATTTACTCTTCGTGCAGGTCGTTGGCGTATTCTTCCTCGTCATGTCTTTCTTGGTTTGCCTGCGGTCAAGTTTTTGGTCAGTGTTTGGTCGGCGTTTGGTTGGGTTTTGGAAAGGTCGGCTGCATATGATTTATCTGAACGGTTGACCACGAACAGCCGTTCGTCTATTATCGATGCAGGTTGTTAAGAGGAGGGCTATTCATGGCCAAGAATTCAGGTCCCGTACGTACCGTTCATGCTCGCACGACGGGTAAAGAGCGCGATGAGATGATCGCCACCACCAAGGCCGAGATCGAGAAGAAATTCGGCCAGGGTTCCATCATGAGGTACGGCGACGGTGGTCCCGAGCTCGAGGTCGAGGCCATTCCCACAGGCGCCCTGGCCCTCGATGCCGCGCTGGGCATCGGCGGCGTGCCACGCGGCCGTATCGTCGAGATTTACGGTCCCGAGTCCTCCGGTAAGACAACGCTTTCGCTCGAGATTTTGGCAGAGGCCCAGGCTATGGGCGGCGTCGTGGCATTTATTGATGCCGAGCACGCGCTCGATCCCACGTATGCCGCTCGTATCGGCGTGGACATCGATGAGGTCCTCATTTCCCAGCCCGATACGGGCGAGCAGGCGCTCGAGATCGTCGACATGCTCGTGCGCTCTGGCGCCATCGATGCCATCGTCGTCGACTCTGTCGCCGCTTTGACCCCGCGTGCCGAGATCGAGGGCGAGATCGGCGATACTACGGTCGGCCTTCAAGCCCGTCTGATGAGCCAGGCGCTCCGTAAGCTCGCCGGCTCACTCGCCAAATCTAAAACGACCTGTATCTTCATTAATCAGTTGCGCGAGAAGATCGGCGTCATGTTCGGCAACCCCGAGACTACGACGGGCGGCCGCGCCCTCAAGTTCTTCTCGTCGGTGCGTATCGATATTCGCCGCATCGACAGCATCAAGCTCAAGGACGAGGTCATCGGCAATCGTGTGCGTGCCAAGGTCGTTAAGAACAAGGTGGCGGCACCGTTCCGCTCGGCCGAGTTCGACATCATGTACGGCACGGGCATCTCTAAGGAGGGCTCGATTCTGGACATGGCCGTCGAGTGCGGTATCTGCAAAAAGATGGGCTCTTGGTTTGCTTACGGTGAGGACAAGCTCGGTAATGGTCGCGAGGCCGCTAAGGCGTTCCTGCGCGAACACCCCGATTGTGCTGACGAGATCGAGCATAAGGTCCGCCTTGCCTGCGGTCTTGAGTTTGATGACGATGCTCCGTCCGAGGTTGAACTGACCGATCAGCCCGAAACTGAGGAGTTCGATGAGCTTTACGCCATCGATGGCTCCGCGATGCTCGATGATGATGACGAGTAGCGGATGCCCTCATGTCGTATACGGTGACCGAGGCAACGGTCGTCTTTCCCGATAAGAAGGCGGCCTCCTCGTTTTCGAGTGGGTATGCATCAAAAAAGCCTTGTGCACATATCGACTGTGAGCTCGAGGGCGGTTTTGAACGATCCGTCTGGATTCCTGTTCGTGTCGCGCGCCTGTTCCTTAAAAATCGCCCCGATCTTCCCTGCGATTGGGATGAGTTTCGCGATGCGGTGCAGCTCATTGAGCGTAAATGCGCGCTTACCATGGTGACTGAGATGCTGTCGCGCCGCGACCATGCCACGGGTGAGGTCCGTGACAAGCTGGCTCGTTACGGATTTCGCCAGCCCGCAATTGATTTCGCCGTCCAGCGTGCCACTGAGTATCGCTTTTTAGATGAGAACCGCTTTTGTTCTTACTTTATCGAGGAACGCAAACGACGCGGCTGGGGACAGCGCAAGATTGAGACCGAGCTCAAGCGCCGCCATGTCGTACTCGATGATATCCCTGGCTATCCCGAGGATTATTATGCCGTGGAGGACGACTTGGCTCGCGCATCGGCTTTACTCACGAAGCGTCGCATTCCCGAGACGCGTGGATTCGAAAAGCTCGTCCGATTTTTGATGGGCAAGGGTTTTTCGTACCGCATCGCCGCCGATGCCGTTAAGGCGCGTCTCGATGCCGAACGTGAAGAATGCGCAGTTTAGACACATTCTAGACACATGCGTTTTGCGTACCTGCCGTTCACCGCGTTTTAGCCGCCGTGCTCCGTGCATTTATTTGACAGTTGTTGCGGTTCAACGTACGATAAACACTGTCATTTGCTTTGTGATATGCGCTCATCTTTGATGAGTTTGTTTATATGTTTATCTGTATCCGACCCGCATAAGCTGCGCCCATATTACTCAAATGTCGCGAGCCGTTCGTAAGGACGGTTCGCTTTGTTGTGTAACGAATCCATAAAAAGGAGTGAGCATGCCTATCATCGCAGCGCTCGTTGGCATCGTTTTGGGTGCCATCGCCGCCATTGCCTACATGCGCACCGCCAAGCAGGGTAGTCTTCACGAGGCCGACGAAAAGATCCAGTCGGCACATGCACAGGCTGAGTCCCTAATCGGCGATGCAAAGCGCCAGGCCGAGACCCTCAAAAAAGAGGCTCTGCTCGAGGCTAAAGAGGAGATCATCAAGAACAAGCAGGCTGCCGAGGCCGAGGACAAGCAGCGTAAGAACGAGATTCGTTCGCTCGAGAACCGTGTGATGCAGCGCGAGGAGTCCCTCGATCGCCGCAACGATGCCCTCGACAAGCGTGAGCACCAGCTGTCCAGCCAGGCCGGTCAGGTCGAGAAGCGCTCTCGCGAGCTTGAGGAGCTCTGCGCCAAGCAGACCTCGGAGCTCGAGCGTATCGCCGACCTGACCCGCGAGGACGCTCACAAGGAGCTCCTCGACAAGGTTCGTGGCGAGGTTACCCACGAGGCCGCCACGATCATCCGCGAGTCCGAGCAGCAAGTTCGCGCCGAGTGCCACAAGACCGCTCAGGAGATCTTGTCCCTGGCTATTCAACGCTGTGCCGCCGACCACACCGCCGAGGTTACCGTTACCTCCGTGCACATTCCTTCCGATGACCTCAAGGGTCGCATCATCGGCCGCGAGGGTCGCAACATCCGTACCTTCGAGCAGGTTTCCGGCGTCAACCTCGTTATCGATGATACGCCCGAGACCGTCGTGCTTTCGAGCTTCGATCCGGTCCGTCGCGAGACCGCCCGCGTCGCCCTCGAGAACCTTATTGCTGACGGCCGCATTCACCCTGCCCGCATCGAGGAGATGTATCACAAGGCCGCCGACTTGGTTCAGCAACGCGTGCGCGAGGCTGGCGAACAGGCTGCCTTCGATACCGGTATCCACGATCTGCACCCCGAGATCGTTAAGACCCTGGGTGCTCTGCGCTACCGCACCTCGTTTGGTCAGAACGTGCTCCAGCATTCCCTCGAGGTTTCCGACCTGTGCGGCGTAATGGCTTCCGAGCTTGGCCTTGACGTTATGACCGCTAAGCGTGCCGGCCTGCTGCACGATCTTGGCAAGGCTATCGACCATGACGTCGAGGGTCCGCATGCCGTTATCGGTGCCGAGCTCGCCCGTCGCTATGGCGAGAAGCCCATTATCGTTCACGCTATCGAGGCTCACCACGCCGACGTCGACCCCAACACGGTGCTCGATGTTCTGGTCCAGGCTGCCGATGCCGTTTCTGCCTCTCGCCCCGGTGCCCGTCGTGAATCGGCCGAGAACTACATCAAGCGCCTTGAGAAACTCGAGGAGATTGCCAACTCCCATGACGGCGTCGTGCGTACCTATGCCATGCAGGCTGGTCGCGAGGTCCACGTCATGGTTCAGCCGGACAAGATTTCCGATGCCCAGTCCACGGTCTTGGCTCATGACATCGCCCATCAGATCGAGGAAGAGATGGAGTATCCCGGTCAGGTGCGCGTCGTCGTGATTCGCGAGAGCCGTGCTGTCGATATCGCTAAATAACATGAACGACGCGAACGGGCTCATCTCATTTATCGCGTCGATGTCGGGGGAGGGCAACCTTCGCGTCGAGGAAAACCTTGGCGAGGGGTATGTCCGCCTCCGCGTTTCGGAGGCCGAGCGGCGCCAGGCAAAGCATGACATCCAGCATGTCGAGGATATCGTCATCGAAATGCTGCGCAACGCCCGTGATGCCGGCGCCGACAAGGTTTATCTCGCCACGACCAAGGAAGATGGCGTCCGTACGCTCGTCTTTCTGGACAATGGTTCGGGCGTGCCGCAGGATATGCAGAAGCGCATCTTCGATGCCCGCGTTACCTCCAAGCTCGAGAGCATGAAGATGGATCGTTGGGGCGTTCACGGTCGAGGCATGGCATTGTTCTCGATTAAGCAGAACACCGACGAGGCACGGGTTGTCGCGTCGGATGTTGACCTTGGCTCGGTCTTTAAGGTGAGCGTCGCTACCGACCGCCTTGGCGAGCGCGCCGATCAGTCCAGCTGGCCTCAGGCCGTGAAGGACGAGGACGGTCACTATGTCTGCGCCCGCGGCCCTCACAACATCATTCGCGCCGCCTGTGAGTTTGCCCTCGAGGAGCTGCGTGCCTGTGATGTCTATCTGGGGTCTCCGTCCGAGATCGCCGCGACGCTGCATGCGCAGGCCTCCAGTCGTCTCGATGCTTCTCGTCTTTTGTTTATCGATGACGAAGCCGAGCTTCCCGTGGTCGATCGTCTGGGTCTTGCTTCGGATGCGGAAGACTTTATCCGTATCTGTTCGGGTTTGGGCCTTGAGATGTCCGAGCGTACGGCGCATCGGATCTTGGCGGGCCAGATTAAGCCCGTTCGCGGTGTGACCGCACGCCTGCTACGCGAGCGCGATTCGTCCTCGCATGCGTCTGCTCCGGTTGATCTCGCCAAAGATCGTCGTGGGCTGCGTATCGCCAAGGACGACATGGCGCAGTTCTCGCGAGCCGTCGAGCGCGACTTTAACGATCTTGCATCGCGGTACTATCTCAACCTTTGCGGCGACCCCAAGATTCGTGTTTCGCGTGATCGTATTACCGTGACGTTCGATCTTGCCAAAGAGGAATAGCATCTTTACCGAGTCCGTTCGCTACGTTACAGTTATTGCAGTTAAAACGTACTTTTAAACGCAGGAGTTTCTTCATGGATTGCCTGAAGGTATCAAGCAAATCATCACCCGCGTCCGTTGCCGGCGCCATTGCCGGCATGGTCAAAGATGGTGTTCCCGTCAATATTCAGTGTGTCGGCGCGGGTGCCGTCAACCAGGCCATTAAGGCTGTGGCTATCGCGCGCGGTTTTTTGATTCCGACCGGGTTTGATATTTCCTGCGCGCCGGTGTTCTCCGACATCCTCATCAACGGGGAGTCGCGCACGGCCATCCGTCTTTCTATTTACGTTCATCAGATTAATCGAGCCGCTATGGGTAACGTTGTGATGGACGACGTTAAGCCTGTTGCATAGAGTGTTTACTCTTTGTCCGCCCTCTTTGATTCCGCCTATTCCACTTCGTTAGGACTTATACACATGGACCAGGGTTCCGTACGCGATATTCTTGCCGGTAAAACCTACTTTATCCGCACCTTTGGCTGCCAGATGAATCAGCACGACTCCGAGCGCGTGAGTGGCCTGCTCGACTCGTATGGCTGCCTCCTGGCGCTCGATCCGGAGCATGCTGACATCGTCGTGTTCATGACGTGCTGCGTTCGTGAGGCTGCTGACACCCGTCTGTACGGTCAGTGCAACTCTTGTAAGAGCCTCCCGCCCTCGCCTTCTGGCAAGCGCGTGGTCGCCGTGGGCGGCTGCATCGCGCAGCGCGACGGCGAGGGTCTGCTCACCAATGTCGATAACGTCAATGTCATCTTTGGCACGCATTCCATCGCACATATGGCCGAGCTCATTGCCGAGGCATTCTTGGACGGCAAGCGTCATATCCGCACCAATGAGCATGAGGATTCAGATGCCATGAGCATGCCGTGGCATCGCGAGACCCAGTATCACGCCTGGGTGCCCATTATGACGGGCTGTAATAACTTCTGTACCTATTGCATCGTGCCGTATGTGCGCGGTCGCGAAAAGAGCCGCCCTTTCGAGGAGATTGTCGACGAGGTGACCGGTCTAGTGCGCCAGGGCGTGCGTGAGGTCACGCTTCTGGGTCAAAACGTCAACTCCTATGGTCGCGATCTGTTTGGCAAGCCGCGCTTTGCCGACCTGTTGCGTGCCGTGGGCGATACGGGTGTGGAGCGCATCTTCTTTACTTCCTCGCACCCCAAAGACCTGCTGCCCGAGACCATCGACGCTATGGCCGAAACGCCTGCCGTCATGCCGCAGCTGCACCTGGCCGTCCAGTCAGGTTCGACGCGCATCCTCAAAGAGATGAATCGCCGGTATACACGCGAGGATTATCTGGGGCTCGTTGATCGCGTTCGCAACCGCATGCCTAATATCGCGCTTTCGACCGATATCATTGTGGGCTTCCCCGGCGAGACCGAGGAAGACTTTGAGCAGACGCTTTCGCTTGCCGAGACGGTCCGCTATGCTCAGGCCTATACGTTTATCTATTCCAAGCGCGCCGGAACTCCGGCCGCCGAGATTGACGATCCCACGACGCATGAGGTGATTCTTGAGCGTTTCAACCGTCTGGTGAAGGTTATCGAGACCACAGTACACGAGTATAACCAAGGTGAGCTCCATACTGTTGTGCCGGCGCTTATTGAGGGTACGAGCAAAAAGAATGATGCGGTGCTGCTGGGCAAGAGTCCCAAGAATCAGACCGTTCATGCACCGATTCCCGAGGGTTACAGCATCGATCAGTTGATTGGCAAGATTGTCGATGTTGACGTCGACGTTGCCAAGACGTGGTATCTGTCCGGATCCGTTGTGGGTGAGCCGCGCTAATGATTGCTCCCGGGGCAGGCCTTTCCGCTGTTGCGATTGTCGGTCCGACCGCGGTTGGCAAAAGTGATGTCGCAGATCGTTTGGCGGCTCGCCTTTCGTCCGAAGTGCTGTCGTGTGACGCGATGCAAATCTATCGAGGCATGGATATCGGTACTGCCAAGATGGCACCCGAGGAATGCACGGCGCCGCTACGCCTGGTCGATATTGTTGAACCAGGCGTTGCATATTCTGCGGCGCTGTATCAGGCAGACGCCCGTGTACATGTTGAGCGCTTGCTGGGCGAGGGCCGCCTACCGGTGTTTTGCGGGGGCACGGGTTTGTATCTCAAGGCCGCCTTAGATGAGATGGATTTTCCCTCGGGCGAACTTGAGGACGATCGCCGCACGGGGTATCAGGAGCTTGCCGAGCGCATGGGCGAGGAAGCGCTGCACGCGCTGCTTGCCGAGCGTGACCCCGAGTCCGCTGCGGTCATCCACCCCCATAATGTTCGCCGCGTGATTCGCGCGCTCGAGATGCACGATGATGGTGTTTCCTACGCGCAGCAAAAGTCGCAGTTTAGTGTTCCGCGCGAGCATTATCACGCTCTGTGGTTTGGATTGACGCGTAATCGCGAGGCGCTTTACGAGCGTATTAACCTACGCGTCGATCTGATGTTTGAGCAGGGTCTTGTTGATGAGGTTCGCGGTCTTATGGACCAGGGGCTGGGAGATGCCCTGACTTCGATGCAGGCGATTGGCTATAAAGAGATTATCGATGCCCTTGACGGCGTCATTTCTATGGATGAGGCTCGCGAACTCATCAAGATGCGTTCGCGTCGCTATGCCAAACGTCAGCTTTCGTGGTTTAAACGCGATGACCGCATCGTGTGGTTCGATATGGACGAGTTTACGATCGATGAGGTTGTTGAGGATATCCTTCACCGTATCGAGGCGGCCTAATGGCTCGGTTTCCCCTCGTTCCTACGGCCCCTGAGCCCGAACGTGCCGTTCTTGTCGGAGTTGAGTGGCGCGATAACGCCTGGCCGCTCGATCGTTCGCTTGACGAGCTTGAGCGCCTGGCCCATACGGCTGGCGCCCAGTGCGTGGCGCGTCTGTCACAGCGTCTGGTTAAGCCGTATCCAAAATCGTTTATTGGCTCCGGTAAGGTTGAGGAGCTTTGCGGGCTCGTTCATCGTATGGATGCCGATGTCGTTATCTTCGACGACGATTTAACGCCCTCGCAGCAGTCTTATCTGGAGAAAGCCGTGGGCGAACCGGTTAAGATTATCGACCGTACGGCGTTGATTCTCGATATCTTTGGTCTGCACGCTCAGACCCGTGAGGGCCGCCTGCAGGTGCAGCTGGCGCAGCTGCAGTATCTGTTGCCCCGCTTGCGCGGTATGTGGACCCATCTTGCTAAAGAGCAGACACGTGGTGGCATTGGTTCGCGCTTTGGCCAGGGCGAAAGTCAGCTCGAGGTTGACCGACGTTTGATTCGTAACAAGATTGCCGCGCTTCGTCGCGAGCTTAAGCAGGTTGAACAGCGCCGCGATGTCCAGTCAAAGAGTCGTATCGAGTCGCCGGCGTTTCGCGTTGCCTTAGCCGGTTATACCAATGCCGGTAAGTCGACGTTGCTCAATCGTCTGACCGGGTCTACGGTGCTTTCACAAGACAAATTGTTTGCCACACTCGATCCGACGACGCGCTCGTATCGCTTGCCCGGCGGTCGTGGTATGACCATTACCGATACCGTTGGCTTTATTCAGAAGTTACCGCATGGTCTCGTTGATGCCTTTAAGTCCACCCTGTCTGAGGTCCTTGGTGCCGACCTGATCCTTAAAGTTGTGGATGCCTCTGACGAGGACTACGAGCGTCAGCTCGAGGCAGTCGATCGCGTTCTTGACGAAATCGGTGCCGGCGAGCGTTTGACGCTTACGGTGTTCAATAAAATCGACCTACTCGATAGCGTCGATCGATTGAGTTTCCATCGTCGCTATCCCGAGGCCGTGCTGTTCTCGGCCCAGACGGGCGAGGGGCTTGACGATCTCGTCGACCGTATTGCCCGTGAGGCAGCTGCCACCGATGTGTTGCTCTCCGCTGATATCCCGTATCGTGAGGGCGCCCTCATCACGCTGGTGCATGAGCAGGGAACCCTTCTGCATGAGGAATATCTTGAGGACGGAGTTCGTATTGTGGCGAAGTTGCCGGCCCGAATCGCCCCGCGTCTTGAGCGCTATCGTACGGAATAAACGAGTTCTAGTATGCCTAGAATGACAGGCTGATGGAGCAGGTAGAACGGTAAGGCGTGCCGACCGAGGACTGCGAGCGCCGGGATGGGATTGGCGTATGCCCATGCTGGCGCTTCGAGGCTTGGTGCTTGTGCTGCCTGGGCAGAAAAAAAGCCGGTAAGGTACATAAAGACAAACGGAATGAGCGGATAGTAGTCTCCCGAAACAAAACCCGGGCTCGGGAATCCAAGCCATGCCAGGTAGGGGAGTGGGTAGACCGCTTTTGGAATGTTCCAGGTTAGGGCAAATAGAACAAGGCACGCTGCTATGCCCCACGAGCCCGGTATTTTTTGGAGTGCCGGACGGGTGAGTGCAACCACCGCAGTGCACGCTGCCATGCAATAAATGATGCCAAAGTTTACCGAATCGTCGACTGATACCAGTGTAGTTGCAATCCATACAATCGAGGCTGCGGCGGCGTATTTGAGGGCGCGCTTAACGTTATTGCGCGAGAGCGTGCACATCCAACCGGCGATAAACAAAAATACCCAGCTGATGCTAGCGCGCCAAATATCCTGGAAAACCGTTTCGGTAAACCATGGCATATCCCATCCATATAGGTAGGCCAAATCGTAGCAGGCGTGAAAACCTGCCATCGATAGCATCGTAAACCCGCGGACGGTATCAAATATGGTGATGCGTTTTTGCATTACGAGAACCGGCGCATTAAACCGACAACCTTACCCAAAATAACGGGGTTCGTCGCATAGATGGGCTCCATAGTGTCGTTCTCGGGCTGCAAGCGCACGCGCCCCTGCTCCTTGTAGAACGTCTTGACGGTCGCCGAGCCATCGATCATGGCCACGACGATTTCGCCGTTCATGGCGCTCTTTTGCTCGCGAACGATAATGTAGTCACCGTTGTAGATTCCGACATTGATCATTGAGCTGCCGTGCACTTCAAGGATAAAGGAGCCCTGGTCTGTGGCGATTTCGGTCGGGATGGTAAAGGTATCCTCGATGTTTTGCTCGGCCAGAATGGGAATCCCAGCCGCGACGCGACCGACGAGCGGCAGCGAGACCGTTCCGCGGGGTGCTGTGGGTTCATCGGATTTGGAAATCGAGACGGAGGATCCGTCCTCATCAAAGAGCTCTAGGGCGCGAGGCTTGGTGGAATCGCGCTTGAGCAGCCCTCGAGCCTCTAGGGCAGAGAGATGAGCATGCACCGTGCTGGGGGAGGAGAGTCCTACGGCCGACGCCATCTCGCGCACACTGGGCGGATAGCCCTTCTCTTGCTGATATTCCTTGATGAAGTCGTAAATCTGCTGCTGACGCTTGGTAATTTTGCGAGCCATCAGGGGATCCTCTCTACCAATGTCAAACAAATGTTCGATTATTGCTTGACAGGAACAACTGTTCGCAGATAATAATAACCGAACATTCGTTCTCGCGCTAGACATTTTTGTCCGCGCGGCTTGATAAAACTGTTCTCAGCAAAACACGCGAGAGGAGAACATGATGAACGCCACGGATATGGTCCAGGGAAACCTCGCCCTTAAGCTCGAGACGCCTGCGGCGCCGGCTTTCACGGTTGTCAAAGGCGGCCGATCTGGTTTCCAGACATTGCCTAGTAAGCCCGTCCGCAGCCGGTGCGTCGCCACGACTTCGGCCCCCGTTGCCTTGAAGGTCTCGACGATTGTCGCTCTCGCCGTTGCGCTCACGCTCTTCTTTGTACTTGCTACCTCGATCTTCAGCGCTCGTCACGCCGCATATGCCGAGTCGGTATCCAACGTTACCTACGAGACCGTTCGTGTTCAGTCTGGCGATTCCTTGTGGTCGCTTGCCCAGGAACATCCTATTGAGGGTCTTTCCACACAGGAGACCTCTGATATGATCCGCGACGTCAATCATCTGGAGCATGGCTCGCTCGATGCCGGTGCGCATCTTAAAGTTCCCGCACGTTCCTAAGATTTAAGTACCGTCGCATGGTACCCTTGTAATCGTTTTAGAGGAGGTACCATGCGCTGTCCCAAATGCGGCAAGGCACATACCCGCGTCGTTGATTCCCGCATGCAGGAATCTAATAACACCATCAAGCGCCGTCGCGAATGCTGCTCGTGCAATTATCGCTTTACGACATTTGAGCGTTGTGAAGACCCAATCGAGGTCATTAAGTCAGACGGAACCAAGCAACGGTTCGATCGCAATAAGCTGCTGGTCGGTTTGATGCGCGCCACGATCAAGCGTGATATCGACACTAAAAAGCTCAACGAGATCATTGACGATATAGAGGTCGAGCTTCGCTCTCGTACACTCACGGCCGTTACGTCTCATGAGCTGGGCGATATGGTTCTTAAGCGGTTGGCCAAGATCGATAAAGTGGCCTACATCCGCTTTGCCTCGGTCTATCGCGATTTCAAAGACGTCGATGAGTTTCTGCAAGAGCTCGACAAGCTAAGGTGATTTCATGTCCAACATTACCGTTAACATTAAGCGTCTCGACCCAGCCGTCGAGCTTCCCAAATACGCCCATCCTTCGGATGCCGGTCTTGACCTCCGCGCCAACGAAGACTGCACCCTCAAACCCTTTGAGCGACGTCTGGTCTCCACGGGCCTAGCTATCGCCCTGCCCGACGGCTACGCCGGCTTCGTCCAGCCCCGCAGCGGCCTGGCCATTAAGCAGGGCCTGTCTATAGTCAACACGCCCGGTCTCATCGATGCTCACTACCGAGGAGAGCTCAAAGTCATCCTCATTAACCTAGACCCCACGAACGACATCCAAATCAACAAAGGCGACCGCATCGCCCAGCTTGTCATCCAAGAAGTCCCCACGGTTAACCTCGTAGAAGTAGAAGAACTAGACGAAACCGACCGAGGCAACGGAGGCTTCGGCTCCAGCGGCGTCGCCTAGCCGCTTCCGTCCGCCCTCCCACGGGAGAGCTTCGTTTACGTTCTGGCAGCCACATCGGATCCCCCATAAAAATCTACAAAAGTTAGACTAAACAGCATAACAGTTAAAACACACGGAGGATGCAGCAATGAAACTGATTATTTCAAATGTATCTGGCATCCCCATATACGAGCAGATTAAACAGCAGATCAAGGCGGCTATTTTATCTGGCGAGCTTCAAGCCGAAGAAACTTTGCCCTCCCTTAGAACACTTGCCAAAGACTTAAAGATCAGCGTCTTAACAGTGACAAAGGCATACACAGAATTAGAGCAAGAGGGCTTTGTTAAAAATGTGCAGGGGCGTGGATGTTTCGTAATGGGGTCTGGTTCAGAACTGATTAAGGAGCAGCTTATTTGCAAAGTAGAAAACAATCTCACCGAAGCAATAAAAGCTGCAAGAATGGCAAATCTATCCACAGAGGAATTACATCGCCTTTTGGACATTTTAACGGAGGTAAAAACAGATGACTAATTATTTGGCTCTGTTAGACCACATTTGACACGATCGGCTGTTCGTCGAACCGGGAA
>NZ_QSBB01000030.1:0-23035 GCF_003465595.1 Collinsella sp. AF05-9 | reverse complement strand
TACCGCCTCGCGGTGACATCGTTTTTATGTCAACCTTGGTCTAACAGAGCCATTTCTTTTGCGTATTCGTCGCGCGCACGTGAGGAGACGATGCCAAGTTTGCAGCCGCTATCGGCGAGTGTTGCGATGACTTCAAGCAAACCTGGAAACACGCTGATGGTGCTTTTAAAGCTGGCGGCAACTTGGCACCAGCGATCCAACGTTGCCTGCGAGTAGATCCCAAGTTTCTCAAGGGCATCCTTGCCGGGTATGCCGAGGGCAAAGTCAAGCTCGTGTCGGGGAAGCGTTTTGCTGGTCTCTTCTTGGACAATCTGGACAAGCGATGACAGAACGCTTTCTTCTGTATCTGCCAATGTCCCATCAACGTCAAATACGATATGGTCAAAGTGCTTCATATGATTGCTCCTCTCTGTTGTTTGCCTGCAAGTTTGATGCAGTGACAGAAGAAGGGCTAGCGGGATTTCTGCCTGGTGCTATAGAGATTCTGCCTCGCTGCTCGATAGCTCGAAGGAGTGCACCCCATTTGTTCTTTAAATACCTGGCCAAGATGGCTTGCTGTTATAAATCCGCATTGGCGCGCGACTGTCTGTACCGTTCGCGTGGTGTGTGCCAAAAGTTCGCAAGCACGGTTTATGCGGTATGCGCGTAGATATGCCGCCGGGGTCGTTCCTGCACAAGTTTCGATAATGCGGTAACACTCTCTTTCGCTTACGCCGGCTGCAGATGCCATCTGGGGCACATCTATAGCGGCTGCATAGTTTGCGCGGATAAAGTCCAGGATTGCCTTGAACTGTACGTCGCGGCTGGTCATCCAAGAGGCGCCGTCGGAAGAAAAGAGCGGTTCGGTCTTGGCGTTAATCTGAATCCAGAGCTCTGACAAACTATTTCGAAGCGCCATCTCGTTCTGCGGCTGTTGAAGGTCGTGGCTAAAGGAGCTCTTCAGCAAATCGATAAAGGGCATATCGTCGGGATTGGTGGGCGACCATTTGAGCACATCGACGCCTCGACATTGAAGCAATGGGTTGATGTAGCGCTTTTGGAGACGTCCCGCGGGATCGCCGAGCATCGACGGCTGAAAGATATGCAGCATTTGAATGGCTGGCGCCGAATTGGGTGATTGCAGCGTACTGTGCAAAACGCCGCCGTTGATAAAGCCGGCGGACCCTTCCTCAAAGCGTACGTGCTCATGAGCCGCGTGCGTTCGATAGTCAATCGCTCCCTGCTCCATGTAGAAAAGCTCAACTTCGGAATGCCAGTGCCAGGGGACGGAATTGCCCGGATAGCGAGCGAATTCTGCGCGTTCGGCAATATAGGGCCAGTCTTCGGCGGTCTCGGGAAACGCTTCCTCGCGTCCTCCGCGGTGCAATTCTATGTGATCCATGTTTCGCATGGCATCAGTATAAAGCGCGATGGGCTTAGATTGCTCTTGCCTGTTCGGGGAACGCCTTGTCTAGGGATGCTTGGAGCTTTTCGAAGGAAGCTCGTAAGTTGAGGCTCTGATCGGCTGAGCGCTTGGTTTTTGTGGTGGGGGAGTCGAGGAGGCCGTTTCTCTGTGTCGGGGGGAAGGAGAAAAGGTTTGCATGTTTTAGGGATGGCTGCTGTGCTGCGTCATTGGAAGAATGCATGCTTTTGCGGCCTCCTCGATATCCACCAAAAGGATGCGCTCGGGGTTTGCTGCTAGGTCCCGTGCGCTGGCTACATTATGCCGCGGCTGCCGCAAAGAAGCGCTAAAGAAAGGCTTAACCTGGTTTGGTGTTACGATGAAACTGCAGGTCAGAGGTATCGAGTAACACTCTTGAAAGGTTTTGAGCTTAAGGGCTTTCTAAGGTTTGTGACGTGGATGTGGCGCGGACGTGCGTAGCGTGTGAATGCTCGCTGTTAGCGCTGCGGCTCTGTGGCGCGCACCTGCTCGATGACCTTTTCCATCGTGGCGTCGATGCGGTCTTTTTTGAGTTCGCATTCCCAGATGGTTATGGGCGTCCAGCCCATTTGAGTGAGCGCTGCCACAGCAGCACGGTCGCGCTCGACGTTGCGACGGAACTTTGCCTCCCAAAACTCAACGTTGCGCTTGGGCTGGCTTGGGTTGCACTTGGGGCAGCGGTGCCAAAAGCAACCGTTGACGAAGATGGCGATCTTGCGGCCGGGGAAGGCGATGTCGGGCTTGCCGGGTACCTTCCATTCCAAACGATAGCCCGTAAGGCCCGCGGCCCGTAGGCGCTGACGTACGAGCAGCTCGGGCTTGGTGTTGGCGCGCTTGTTGCCCTTCATGGACTTTTTGATGGCGGCGCGACGGCGGACCAGTTCGCGCTCGTCAGCGGAGAGGTCCGAGGTATCGATGCCGTCGAGCAGACCGGGCTTGGGACGCTTTTTGCTGCGGCGTTTAGGTGCGCGCTTGGGTTTGGTGGCGGGTTTGTCGGTTGTGTTGGGCGCGGCGTCATCGGCGGAGCTTGCCTCAAGCCGATCTTCCTTTAACTCAATCAGAGCATCGATGAGCCCCTTGTCGGCGGGCATCCACTCCACCGTGGCAAGCGAGGTGCGCGGAATCCAGCGGATATCGAGCTGGCGGTCGTGCTTCTGGGGCTCATCGGATTCATCGGCGAGCGAGCAGTAGTAGCACTCCATGGAGAGATGGAAATCGGGATAGTCATACTCAACGGTGTAGAAGTCACGCAGGTTGGTGACCTTCACCTGCAGCTCTTCTATGAGCTCGCGGCGCACGGCGTCTTCTGGCGTCTCACCGCGCATGAGCTTGCCACCGGGGAACTCCCAAAGTCCCTGCATGTCGCCATAGCCGCGCTGCACAGCTAGTAGCTCGTCGGATCCTTCCTTGCGAATGATCCCGGCGGCAACATGAACAGTCTTCAACAGGAGTCCTCTCTCAACATCAACACGTGGCAGACTACGCTTACCTTACGCAACGGTAAGGCAAGCGTAAGCCATATCGATGGTAGCCGACTCGGCATCTTGCGACTATAGATGCCGTAGACTAATCGCAAGAAAGGACTCGGTATGCAAACCACGCACATGGCGACCCCGGTACTGGAGGTCGCGCATCTCGAAAAGGTATATGGAGCGCTGGGCAACGTGACCCGCGCGCTCAACGACGTCAGCTTTACCGTCAACCGCGGTGAGTTCGTTGGCATCATGGGCGCCTCGGGCTCGGGCAAGTCGACGCTGCTCAACTGCGTGTCGACCATCGATAGCGCCACGAGTGGCACCATCCGCATCAACGGCCAGGACGTGACGCGCATGAAGCAGGCCAAGCTTTCGCAGTTCCGCCGCGAGGAGCTGGGCTTTATCTTCCAGGACTCCAACCTACTCGATACGCTCACGGCACGCGAGAACATCGCCCTGCCGCTCACCATCGCCCGCACAAACTCGGCAGAGATCTCGACCCGCGTGCAGGATGTGGCCGCGCGCCTGTCTATCAGTCAGGTGCTCGACAAGTATCCCTACCAAATGTCGGGCGGCCAGCAGCAGCGCGTTGCCGCGGCTCGCGCGCTCGTCACCGACCCCACCATGATCATGGCCGACGAGCCCACCGGCGCCCTCGATTCCAAGAGCGCTCGCCTGCTGCTCGAGAGCCTGGAGGCCCTTAACCGCCGCCTGCGCGCCACCGTGCTCATGGTTACGCACGACAGTTTTGCCGCCAGCTACACGAGCCGTGTGCTGTTTATTCGCGACGGCAAGATCTTCACCGAGCTGCGCCGCGGCGACACCGACCGCCGAGAGTTCTTCGACCGCATTATGGAGGTCGTTGCCATGATGGGCGGTGAAGGCTCCGATGCTCTGTAAACTCGCTTGGGGCAACGTCCGCCGCGCCAGCCGCGACTACCTCGTCTACTTGCTGACGCTCACCCTGGGTGTCACGGTCTTCTATGCCTTCAATACCGTCTCGATGCAGGTCGACATTGCCGGCATCAAGGAGGAGGGACTGTCCGAGCTCATGGGCAGCATGCTCGGTTACCTGACGTACTTTTTGGCCGGCGTCATGGCCTTTTTGATGATGTATGCCAACAACTTCATCATGAAGCGCCGCAAAAAGGAGTTCGGCCTGTACCAGGTGCTCGGCATGCGCCGCGGGCGCGTCGCCACGATCATGGCGCTCGAGACCGTGATCGTTTCGGTCGGCGCCTTTGTCGCCGGCATTGTGCTGGGCGTGGGGCTCTCCCAGCTCATGACATTCTTTACGGCCTCGCTCTTTAAGACACAGATCGCTAATTTCCACTTCTTTTTCTCGGTGCATGCGTTCAACCTGACCCTTGCCTGCATGCTCGTGATGTTTGTGCTCACGCTGCTGCTGAACCTTCGCGCCGTGCGCCGCACCAGGCTCATCGAGCTTATGGGTGCCGAGCGTCGCAACGAGAGCATCAAGACGCGCAACCCCTGGATCGCGATTGCCATCTTTGTCGTGGGCGTGGTGCTTGTGGGCGTGGCCTATTACCGTCTGCTACGTGATGGGTTCCCGCTGACTGCGACGGACAGCAAGCTGCAAGAGGCCATGAGCCAGTTTGGCATTACGACCGCTATGGTTACAGTGGGTACCTTTGCGCTGTTCTGGGGACTCTCGGGCATGCTCATCAAGCTGCTGCAGAGCCTGCGCGGCGTGTACTGGCGCGGCCTCAACATGTTTACCGTGCGCCAGCTTGCGGCCAAGGTCAACACGGTGTGCTTTTCGATGGGCGTCATCGCGATGATTCTGTTTTTGGCCATTACCTCGGTGACCTGCGGTATGTCGATTGCCAACGTGATGAACGAAAACCTGGAGCGCTATAACCCTGTTGACGTGTCTCAGACGTATGTCTATTACACGCCCGAAACGCTCGACTACTACAAGGAGTATGTCAATCCGTCTGAGGCCGATCGCATGGTGCTGGCCGATGCAACGGTCGATTTGTACGCTGCATGGCATGGCGATCGTAAAGATCCCGATAACGTTGCAGACGGTATTAAGGGCAAGTCGGCGGACAACAACGACGAGACCGGCAAGAAGGTCAATATCGCCGATGTTGCCGGCGAGCATGTGCAGATTGATTCGTATCTGAGCTATACGCTTGGCGGCTCGGATCCTTCGGTGACGGCGGGCGAGATGTGCAAGGCCATGGGCGAAAAGCTCCCCAAGGCGCTCGAGGGTAGCAATGCCGATGATATGGGCCTGTTTGTGACGCCGGCGAGCCAGTACAACAAACTGCGCCAGATGATGGGCGAGGAGCCGGTGAACATTGGCCGCGACCAGTACTTGCTTACGTGCGATATGGGCGGCGAGTTGGGCGACCTGTACACCAAGTACATGGCTGGGGGCCATACCCTCACCTTGGGCGGACATGAGCTCAAGCCCGCAGCCGATAAGTCGGACGAGGACACGGCTGCCATCGCCAACTCGGCACTCGGCAGCAATCCCGGTACCGTGGTCGTAGCCGACGAGCTGCTGTCCCAGCTTAACCTGCAGCCGTATTCCAGTAATCTGCTCGTTAACTACAAGCAGGGGATGGATGTGACCAAGGCAGACGAGAGCATTAAATACACCATGCTCGACAATCTGCTCGTTGACGGCAAGGAGCCGGGGTCGTGGGGAATCTTCATGACACGCTCCGAGATCTATACGCAGGCGGCGCAGATGAACGGCATGATTAGCTATCTAGCCATCTATATTGGCTTTGTACTGGTCGTTGCATGTGCGGCAATTCTGTCGATCCAGCAGCTCTCCAATGTGGCCGACGGAAGCCGCAGCTATCGCGTGCTGGCGCAGATCGGCTGTGACGACCGCCAGATTCGCCATTCGGTGATGGCGCAGCAAGCGGTGTTCTTCCTGTTCCCGCTGACAGTGGGTCTGGCGCACTCCTTTGTGGCGCTCAAGGTGATCATCGAGCTGGTGAGCACGTTTGGCAACATGAGCATCGGCGGCACGGTGGGCCTCACATGTGCGATTTTCCTGGCAGCCTATGGCGGCTATTTCCTGGTGACCTACCTCATGAGCACCGGCATGGTGCGAGCCGCCATCGCCACCCGCTACAGCGAGTAGCAAGCGAGCAAAACCGTCGCAAAACCAACGCAAACAACCGCCGCGGAGGGAGTCGGCCCCCTTCCGCGGCGGTTTTTTTGTCTATCGGATGCCTCTCAGATGCAAGTGAGTAGACTTTTTTGGATCTGTCGAGCACATCGCGGCAAGTGCTCAATAAAATCGCAGGTCAGGGCTGTGGCGTTTTGAGGTGTGCTCGGCATCCCGCCAAAAGCCTACTCACTTGGTTTTACTGCTAGAAAACCGCCGCGAGGGAAAGTAGCTCCCTCGCGGCGGTTTTTGGCGTTTGCCCAGATAAAACCTGCCAAAATAAACCTGTCCCTTTTTGGCAGGTTATCGCTTCCAAAAGTGGAGGATGAGCGTCGTGCGGTTTTGCTGTTCGGTTTTGACCAGGATGTTGTGGATGTGGGTCTTGACGGTGCCCACAGCAAGGAATAGCTCGTCAGCGATCTCTTGGTTCGATTTGCCCAGTACGACCAGACGCATAACTTCGGTCTCACGGTTGGAGAGCTTGTAGGCGTTGCGATAGAAGGGCATCTGCTCTTCGATGTGTCGGTCAAGATCGCTGACGTTCTTTTCCTCGGGCGCCTCCTGCATGCGGATTGAAAGCACGTGGTAGGAGTAGATGATCAGCAGAATCGCAAAGTAGCAGGCAAAGATGTTCTCGCTAAAGTTGCGCTCGGACAGGTACAGCTGCAGCCAAGAGGGTGCCAGGCTCATGGGAACAACAAGGATGTTGTAGAAATCCTCGGCAACGATGCACCCGACCAGAATGGCGCCGATAATGAGGTGCTTTCGTTGATTGTTGACGCGCGCCTTAAGCTCGACCTGCGTGCTTTTATGCGCCGTCCAAAAGATATAGAGTCCTACAAATACAAGGAATACCTGACGCATCGTGTAGTAGAGCCATTGATGCATGGGGCCGTAGGGGACAGCGACAATGATCAGCAGCTCGCTCAGGAAGAACGTTGCGACGGGAATAACAAACTGCTTTTTTGAATGTTTGTCGAGCAAGTCCATGGCGATGAGCCAGATAAAAGCTTGCGAAGCAGTCGCCACAAGGGTCCGCAACACAGGCATGGTAATGGAGTAATAGTCGTTGGCCGGAAAACTCTGGTTTTGCAACGTGTATTCAAAAAAGAAGATCTCGGTCATCTCGATGGCATAGCAAATAAAAACGCCGCTGCCATAGATAAAGAAGCGTCGACGGGACGAGGCATAGGCGGCAAGCGAGAGCACCGCCGTCACAATACAGATCACGAGTATCGCTAGGGTATAGAAGAACATCAGGGTGTTCATCTGCCACCGTCCCATCTCATTTCATCTATGGCCGAGCCCTGTATACCTTGTGGGATATAGACGTCTCAACCCTTCGTTCCATTGCGGATTAGGCGCCGAGATACAGCATAGTCGTATACCGTTCGCGGTTCTAGATAGTAAACCCCCTGCAAGCTGGCTACCTGCGGGTTTATATTGGTTTAGAGGGGGTGTAACTCCGTGAACGGTCTTTAATCCCGAATAAACTAGGTAAAAATTGCATACGGGTGAATGATGGTCTTGTCAACACGAGGCGTGATGTTCGAGCGCCTCATAGCAATAGTCGGCACGACCGGCGGAAAGGAATCGACATGGCGCTGCCTAAGGATTTCATCGACACCAACGACTTCACCAAAGAGCAGATCCTGGCTATCGAGGATCTTGGCCTGGCAATGAAGAAGGCCATCAAGGTTGACGGTTATTATCCGCACCTGCTCCGCAACCAGAGCCTTGGCATGATCTTCCAGCAGGTTTCCACCCGCACCCGTCTTTCCTTCGAGACCGCCATGTGCGACCTCGGCGGCCATGCTCAGTTCTATGGCCCTGGCACCATTCAGCTCGGTGGCCACGAGTCCCTGGGCGACACCGCTCGCGTCATGGGCGACCTGCTCGACATCATGATGGCTCGCGTTGACCGTCACAAGGACGTCGTCGGCCTCGCCAAGGGTTCCGCTGTGCCCGTCATCAATGGTATGTCCGAGTTCAACCATCCCACGCAGGAGATGGGCGACCTCATGACCATGCTCGAGAACCTCCCCGAGGGCAAGAAGATCGAGGACTGCACCCTGGCCTTCATCGGCGACGCCACCCAGGTCTGTGTCTCCCTCATGTTCATCGCCTCCAAGGTCGGCATGAAGTTTGTCCAGTTTGGACCCAAGGGCCACCAGATCCCCGACGGCGGCCTGCACGTTGGCACCGTTGAGGAGCGCGCCGAGTTCGGCAAGCAGATGATGGCCATCGCCGAGGAGAACTGCAAGGTCTCCGGCGGCTCCGTCGTCATCTCCGACGACATCGAGTGCATCAAGGGCGCCGACTTCATCTACACCGACGTGTGGTATGGCCTGTACGACGAGGAGGTCTCGGGCGAGAACTACATGGACGTGTTCTACCCCAAGTATCAGGTCACCATGGACATGATGAACTTCGCCGGCCCCAACTCCAAGTTCATGCACTGCCTGCCGGCCACTCGCAACGAGGAAGTCGTCGACGAGGTTATGGACGATCCCGAGCGCTCCCTGTGCTGGGTCGAGGCCGAGAACCGCAAGCACTCCATCCGTGCTCTCCTCGCTGCCCTGGGCAAGCGCACCCCGCTCAACGACGAGGGTGTCGAGTACTCCGCCAAGGCCGAGCTTCACGCCGCTCTCGAGGCTCTCGAGCAGCTCTAAGCCTTAAGCCTGCTAAACGCACGTTTGCGGGCGGCGGATGCTCGTCTCCTGTCGCCCGCTCACCGAGGCTCAGGCAATTGCCTTAGTACCTTGGGCCTCGGATCTGTCCAAGACTGAGCGAAGGAGCTCATCATGAGCGACGGAAAGAAAAAGCTTTCCTTCTTGACGGTCATTTCGACCATCATCTGCGTCGTCTTCGTTTGCGAGGCCGCCGCTCCTGCTGCTGCCATTGGCAACCAGCAGTTCTTCTGGTGGATCTTCCTGATCCTGACCTTCCTGCTTCCCTACGGCATGGTTGTCGCCGAGCTCGGTACCACCTATGACGGCGAGGGCGGCATTTACGACTGGGTACGCGATGGCCTGGGCGACAAATGGGGCGCCCGCATCTCGTATTACTACTGGGTCAACTACCCGCTGTGGATCGCCTCGCTGGCTACCATGTTCCCCGACATTTTGGGCATGGTCTTTGGCGTCGAGTTCAACTTGATCGCCAAGATGGGTATCGATCTTGCCTTTGTGTGGATCGTCTACCTCATGGGCCGCTCCAAGGCGGCCGACTCCGAGTGGGTCCTTAACGGTGGCGCCATCATCAAGGTCGCCGTCGCCGTTATCGTTGGCGCTTTGGGCATTTGGTATGCCATGGAGAACGGTTTTGCGAACGACATGTCCGCTGCCACCTTCCTGCCCGAGCTCACCAACACCAACGCTCTCGGCTACCTGTCGATCATCATCTTTAACTTCATGGGCTTCGAGGTTATCTGCACCATGACCGACGACATGGCCGATCCCGCTCGCGATATCCCCAAGGCTATCATCGTCGGTGGCCTGTCCATCGCCGTGATCTACCTGTTCGCTGGCTTTGGCATCGGCGCTGCTGTGCCGGCCGATTCCATCGACCCCGACTATGGCATGATTGTCGCAGTCCAGACCATGGTGGGCGACTCCATGATCTTTAAGGTCATCTGCATCGCCTTCCTGATCACCCTGTTCGCCAACATGGCCGCTTGGTCCTTCGGCGTTAACTCCGTCGCCCGCTACGCTGCCGAGCACGGCAACATGCCCAAGGTCTTCGCCTCGATGATCTCTGACGACGATATGCCCAACGGTGCCAACCTGGTCAACGCCGTCGTTGCCTCCCTGGTGCTGTGCCTGCAGCTGGTTCCCATCGACGCTATCTCCAATGGTGTTTTCTGGATGCTCTTCGGCACCTCCGTCGTCTTCCTGCTGCTCACCTACATCCCGATGTTTCCGGCGTTCCTCAACCTTCGCAAGAACGACCCGAACCGCGAGCGTATCTTCACGTTCCCGTTTAAGGGCGCCATGATGAAGGTCATGCTGGCCATCCCTTGCATCGAGCTGATCCTGGCCATCGTTGCAACGCTGGTGCCGCTCTCCGCCGCCGAGATTGGCGACAAGCTCCCGATGATCGTTATCTTCATCGTGCTTGTGCTCATCGGCGAGGTCGTCCGCGTCGTCAGCGCTAAGGGCCGCGAGACCGAGTACAAGGGTCTGACCCCCGAGCTGGCTGCTCAGCGCCTGGCTGAGGAGGCCGCCGAGGCCGAAGAGGACTAGAGCACCCGGATTCGGGGCTCCAACCCTCCTCGCGTACCAAAGTACGCTTCGTCGGGCTTGTCGCTCCCGACTCCAGGCACTCTAGCCTCTTCGAGGGCGTGCCCAAAGCGACAAATATGCTCACTATTTCCTGGGGCGGGTGCGAGCGATAGCTCCGGTAACCACCGCCCGCCCCAACCTCTCTCTCGTATCCTTCGTGCGTTTGTCTCCACGCACTTGGTTACGTTGCCGCTCGTCGGTGCGGCTCCGTGAAAACCGGCACCGGGCGCCCCGACCTTTGCCGGGGGACGGGCGCCCACTATCTCTTGGTTTTAGGCTGCGGGCAATCCGCCCGCGGCAAACGATCGTTCGATTTGGAGGAAATCTTATGCGTACGATCACCGAGTCCGAGTCCACCCCCAAGGCCGACGGCTTCTTTATGCCCGCCGAGTTCGCTCCGCAGGATCGCGTGTGGATGGGCTGGCCCCACCGCACCGACACCTGGGCCCACGGCGCCAAGCCTGCTCAGAAGCAGTATGCCGCCATCGCCCGCGCCATCTCCGAGTTCACCCCGGTCTATATGTGCGCCAACCAGGTCGACTATGCCAACTGCAAGGCCGTCTTCGAGAACGACGAGAACGTCACCGTTATCGAGATGACCACCGACGACGCCTGGTTCCGCGACACCGCCGCCACCTACGTCATCAACGGCAAGGGCGAGAAGCGCGCCAACCACTGGCACTTCAACGCCTACGGCGGCCTCGTCGACGGCCTGTACTTCCCGTGGGACAAGGACGAGCAGATCGCCCTCAAGATGGCTGAGCTCTCCGGCTGCCGTCGCTATCGTCCCGACGACATGATCCTCGAGGGCGGCTCCATCACCGTCGACGGCGAGGGCACCCTTGTCGTGACCGACCAGTGCCTGCTTTCCCCGGGCCGCACCTGCTCTGCGGTGCTCGAGGAGGAAGAGGATCCCGAGTCCATCTGGCCCAAGTTCCACAAGAAGTTTGAGCCCTGGAGCGAGGAGCTTCGCGCCTACATGGACGAGCACCTCAAGGATTACCTGGGCGTCGAGAAGGTCATCTGGGTCAAGGAGGGCATCGACCCCGAGGAGACCAACGGTCATATCGACGACGTCGCCACGTTCATCGCCCCGGGCGTCATGGCCTGCATCTGGACCGACGATCCCGAGTATCCGTTCTACGAGCAGTGCCACGCTGCCTACGAGACCCTCTCCAACGCCGTTGACGCCAAGGGCCGCAAGATGAAGGTCTACAAGTTCTGCATGCCCGTGAACCCGCTGTTCATGGACCAGGCTTCCTGCGACACCATCGACGCCGACGAGAACGCCGAGCCGCGCGTTCCCGACGAGCCGCTGATCGCCTCCTACATGAACTACCTGGTCACCAACCACGGCGTTATCGTCCCGCAGTACGGCGACGAGAACGACCAGCTGGCCGTCGACACGCTCCAGAAGATCTATGACGAGGTCTGGGGCGAGGGCGTCTACAAGTGCGTCGGCGTTCAGTCCGAGCAGGTCGTCTTCGGCGGCGGCAATATCCACTGCATCACCCAGCAGGAGCCGTCCGCTTAATCGTCTGACTTTCCGAGGCACCCCATCTCGCCGCTCAAACCGTCGCTCGCGTACCAAAGTACGCTTCGCTCCTCTTTCGCGGCGACCTGGGGCACCTCGAAAACCCAGCCGATCAATCGGACAATCGGCGAATCGAACCATCTTGGGGCATTGATGGTCGGCTTGCCCGATGTCTTGGTCGGTTGGGTTTTCTTTGGGCACTCCGTTGCCTCCACTTCGGAGTGCCCTTTTCTTTGATTGAGTACGCGTCTGGCCTGGGATTTTTTGCGGGTTAGGCCAATTGTTCGCTTGAATTTCCCAGGTCAGACGCGTCTTCAATTGCCGAAAGTTATCGGTCGTGAACGCGACCGTTTTGATCGGAGTATCTATGTACCAGCGTATCGTTATCTACACGCGCCTGTTCCGCGAGCGTTGGTCCAACAATTGCATCCTCTCTTCTCTTTGGGATGGCACCTGCACCGGTGACGCGGCCTGCAACCCTACCTTGGGCTGCGCCTTCGGTACAGATGCCATCCTTTTTGCTGTAGGGGGAGCGTGTCGTGGCAGGTAAAAAGTTCTCCCTGTTCGAGGTCATCCTTTCGGTTATCTGCGTCGTGTTTACCATCGAGGCGGCGGCTCCGGCATCTGCCATGGGTAACGTACAGTTCTTCTGGTGGATTTTCCTTATCATTACGTTTTTGCTTCCCTATGGTCTGGTGGTGGCCGAGCTGGGTACGGCGTTTGATTCCGAGGGCGGTCTGTACGATTGGGTTCGCCTGGGCTTGGGCGACCGTTGGGGCGCCCGCTGCTCCTGGTGCTATTGGGTCAACTTTCCACTGTGGGTGGCAAGTATCGCCTGCATGTTCCCCAGTGTCATCAATGCGGTATGGGGCATCGAATTTTCGCTTGGGGTCCGAATTGCCATCGAGCTTGCCTTTGTGTGGGGCGTCACGGTCATGGCAATGCAGCCGGTGGCCGAGGCCGATTGGGTCATGGATGGCGGCGCCGTCATCAAGGTGCTCATTACCGCCGTGGTGGGAATCGTCGGCATTTGGTTTGCCTGCAATAACGGCTTTGCCAACGACATGTCGTTTAAGACCTTCATTCCAGATCTGGGCGACACCAATTCGTTGACGTACCTATCGATTATCCTGTTCAACTTTATGGGCTTCGAAGTGGTCGCGACCTTTGCCAGCACGATGAAGAACCCGTCGCGCGATATCCCCAAGGCGGTTATTGCCGGTGGCGTGGCCATTGCGGCGATCTACATCATCTGTGGCATTGGCATTGGAGCCGCGGTTCCCACCGAGCAGCTTTCACTCGATTCGGGCGTTGTGGACGCAGTCGCCGCTATGGTGGGGCGCACCCACCCGCTGACGATGGTCGTGGGCGTGGCCTTTTTGGTGACGCTGTTCGCCAATATGATCTGCTGGAGCTTTGGCGTCAACAACGTAGCGAGCTATGCCGCGCGCCATGGCAACATGCCGCGTCCCTTTGCGTTGGTGTCCAAAAAGACCGGCATGCCCAACGGCTCGGCGCTCATTAACGGCTGTTTTGCCAGTCTGGTGCTGCTGCTCCAGATTCCGTTGGGTGAGGGTTCCGACGTCTTTTGGGTCTTCTTCTCGATGAACGTCGTCTTTCTGCTCATGAGCTATATCCCGATGTTCCCGGCGTTTTGGCGCCTGCGTAAATACGACGACCGCTCACGTGTGTTCCGCGCGCCCTTCGAGGGCAAGGTGCTTGCGGTGGCGCTTGCGGTGCCGGTGGTAGAGCTCGTGCTTTCCATTGTTGCGACAATCGTGCCGCTTAACAGCTCGCCCGCCGAGATGTCAAAGTTGCCGATCCTCATGGGTGTGGTGATCGGCGTGTTGCTGGGCGAGGTTTCGCGCCTCATATCGCGCCGCGGCCGCAGCATCGACAATCCCGGCGTTGGCGCATAGGGGTCAGGTTATTTTGCACCAAAACAGTAGCGCCGCGAGTTGTGCGGTGCTAGATGCATCTTGGATTACTGTTCACGCTGCTCGGGATCAGATGCGAGCTTGGGTGCAAAGTAGGGGACGTGGCCCAGGTAGGGGCAGCTGTCCGAACGCTCTTCGACGACACAGGGGACGTCATTGTAGGTAAGTGAGTCGCACAGGTGGGCGATGGCCTTGGCGGCAGGAGCGACGAGCATCTTGAGCGGTGCGATAGGCGCCATGGCATCTCCTTTCATCGGTGAGACACAGCTTGTTTATCTAAACGATACAGTACGTTTAATCGGTGAGTCTAATCTTGCGGCAAAGAATCTGTCAACATCCTCACGGCATCTAGACAGGGGAGGCGGGCATGAGTTTCGCGTTCTATATCTACACCACGATTATCATGGGTGTGGCTCTGGTGACCAGTGCCGTGGCATTGGTGGTTTGGCTCATGACGCGCCGTCGCGACAGCCTGGTGGCCGCGGCGGGCTTTTTGCTCTACATGCTCGATATGTCGGTCATTTTTTTTGACGAGTACAATCGGCTCAAATACGACTACGCTGTTACCTTTAGCGAGCCGTTGCAGCACCCCTTGCTGCGCTGCGTGCTCGGTATTGCCATCTATGCCTGCGTGGTACTGTGGATGTTTGCGCGCTTGCGCAAAAGGCCGACGTCGCGCATGCTCGGACTTGCTATCGTGCCGTTTTCAATCTTGCAATTGGTGCTGGTGCCTCGCAGCGGTGCTGCCGGAGAGATGCAGCAGTATCTCTTTTGGCTCACGCGTGACCTGGGCAATGTAGGATGTCTTGCCTATGCCGCCTGGCATTACCGGCACAGGGCCACGCGTGTTGAGAAACTCGACCTCGACCGCTCAAAGCTCTTTTGGAAGGTGGCACTCGTTCTTGCGTTTTGCGTAATCGCCGAGGACACCTACATGATTTTGCTCTGCCGCCCCGACTCTCAAAACCCCGTCATCAGCCTCTTTTTGTGGTATCTGTCCGAGCGCAATATCTCCGAAAACGTGCTGCTCGTGGCATGCGCGGTCCAACTCTTTTGCCAGTTTAGCCATATCCTGCGCGTGTATGCCCGTCATCCGCGTGCCGATGAGGACGTGGCGGCCGAGAGCGCACGCTCTGGGGACGATCTAGCATCACGCGTTGTGATCTATGCCGATGCCCATAAGCTGTCGCGGCGCGAGCAGGAGGTGCTCACGCTGGTGCTGAAGGGCAACGACGCCCAAAACATCGCCAGCGAGTTGGTCATCAGCCCTGGCACTGTCAAGGCGCACTTGCATCGCATCTACGTTAAAAGCGGTGTCTCCAACCGAGATGACCTCATAGATGCCTTTTGGCGTTCCTAGTCCTATTCTTCCTTGCATGCGGGTCTTGCCGTGTGGGCGGGCACGCCGTTGGGCGTAATGACGCGGTAATAATCTCAGACAATAAACCTGCAGGTAAAGCGTGTAAACCTGCTTAAACTGACCGTTTGCGATCCCTGGCCTTGGCACGGATTTGCCCCTGTGTATCAATGGGTGTAGCGCGAAGCCGCGGACGTGGGACAGACGTCCGAGCACGGCTTGTAGGCACGCGCCGATGCGGGAGCGCTACGCTCCCAACCGAGTGCCCACGCGGGCGGTGCGTCCGCATTGCAACCAAAGATGCCTGAGGAGGCTCACATGGACAAGGCTGATGTAGTTATCAAGAGCAACGCCGTCTTTACCGGCGATGGGCTCGAGCCGTTTAAGGGCGGCGTTGCCGTGCGCGGTGATAAGATTGTTGCCTGCGGTGACGATGCTCACCTGGCACCGTTTATCGGTCCCGATACCGAGGTGCGCGACTTTGGCGACCAGCTCGTCATGCCCGGCCTGATCGACTCGCACACGCATTTTGCCCAGGGCGCGTTTATGACCGACCCCGATTTTGCCGTCAACCTCATCGACTGCACCAGTTTTGAGATGGCGATGGAACGTGTCGTGGCGTTTGCGGCCGACCATCCCGATAACGAGTGGATTCTGGGCTGCCAGATTATCCAGTTCCAGTGGGATGTCCCCGAGATGCCCACAGCCGCGATGATCGATGAGTACATCTCGGACCGCCCGGTCTTTCTGCAGCAGGTTGACCTGCATACCTTTAGTGCCAATACCTGCGCCATCAACAAGGTGGGAGTAACTTCGCAGACGCCCGATCCCGCAGGCGGCAAGATCCTTAAGGATGCCGAGGGCAATCTGACGGGCGTGTTTTCCAACAACGCCGGCGTCTTCTTTATGGACGAGGTCTACGACCCAGCGCCCGAGGTTGTTGACGCGTCGTTTGCAAAAACCGCCCGGCGCGCCAATGCCCTGGGAATCACTACGGTCGGCATGGTCAATCCTACGTTTGTGAGCATGGAAAACCCGTATGCGGTGTTGGCAGGTCTTAATGCCAAGGGCGACTTGCCACTGCGCGTGTTCCTGTACACCGATCTGTTCGAAAACGAGTCCTTAACGCTCGAGCAGATCAAGGAGAAATACGCCTTCTCGGGTACGCAGGTCGAGTGGCACGGCTTTAAGCAGTTTCTTGATGGCGTGTGCTCCGACCACACCGCTTGGATGCTTGAACCCTATTCCAACGCGCCCGATACCTGCGGTGAGCCCGCGGAGGATCCAGAGCGCATCCGTGCCGCCATTGTCAGGGCGCAGGAATGGGGCGTTGACACGCGCGTCCATACGATCGGCGATCGCTCGGTGCGTTTTGTGCTTGATTGCTTTGAGGAGGGCGAGCGCTTGCATGGTAAGCGGGGTTGCCGCCACTCCATGGAGCACAACGAGACGGTTCAGCCCGAGGATCTGCCGCGCTATGCCGAGCTGGGTATATGCCCTGGTATGCAGCCGTGGCACATGCTGCTCGATATGGCTGACCTTGCCAAGGACGATGCCGTGGGCCCCGAGCGTGCTGCGCTTTCGTGGCCCCTGCATAGCCTGCTTGCCAGCGGTGCCGTGGTGCACCTGGGCAGCGACTTCCCCGTTGTGGGCTTGGAGCCCATGGAGGAGGTGTACGGCGCGGTCTTCCGCATGCTCGAGGACGGTTCCAACCCTGAGGGCTGGTTCCCCCAGGAGCGCATTACCATGGCCGAGGCTCTGCGCGCCTACACCTATGGCAGCGCCTACGCCATGCATGCCGAGGACCGCATCGGCACGCTCGCGTGCGGCAAACAGGCTGATATCTGTGTGCTCGACCGTAACCTCTTTGACTGCGAACCGGCTGAGGTCCTCGAGGCCACGGCGTCTCTCACGATGATTGCCGGCAAGGTGGTCTACGAGGCCTAGCGGGGCTGCTGCATCGCTAGGCGGTGCCGCAGCCTGTGCGTGCCGCCCATCCATTCATTCATCCATTCATCAATCTCTCATGGAAAGGGGAGAACAATGGCAGAAGAAGCAACCGCCGCTGTTGAGGAGGAGCGTGAGCTTGCCTCGCAGCCGATTCCCGGCCTGGTGCGCAAGTACACCATCATCACCGGCCAGGGTATGCTCGCCCAGATTATCATGGTGGTCCTTGAGGGCCTCGTGATGGGTTGGGGCCTGGGTGCACACGGCCTGGCCTGTGTCTCGATCATCATGTCGGTCGAGTACATTAACCTGGCCTTTGGCAACCTGTTTGGCACCGGCGTGCCCGCCGTGGTGGGCAACCTTTTGGGTGCCGGCGACATTAAGGGCGCCAGCAAGGCGTTTAGCCAGGGCTTTTGGCTTACCACGATTGTGAGTGTGCTGCTTGCTGTGGTGATGGCTGTGTTTACCGAGCCCATCTGCGCATTCTTCGGCGCCACGCCCGACATCATGGCCGATACCGTTGCCGGCGTGCGCACCTTCTCCGTGCTGCTGCCGCTCACGGTCATTGGTCAGATGGTCACCGCCGTCATGCGTGTGGACGAGAAGGTTCAGATCCAGGCCAACCTCATGACCGTGTCTGCCATCGTCGCTATCTGCTGGCTTGCGCTTTCCACGTTTGTGCTCAAGCTTGGCGTTATGGGAGCTGGCGTGTACTACGGTCTTTCCATCGGTATCTGGGCCATCGGTATCTTCTGGTTCATCGGCGGTAAGAAGTCGCAGCTCCAGATCAGTGTCGCCGACCTCAAACTCGACATGGCCATCTGCGGCCAGATCATCAAGATTGGTTTCCCGTTCTTTTTGGTGCAAGCTGCCACGTTCATCTTCAACACCGTTGCCAACTCGTTGCTTGGCCAGCTCGGCGGCGACATGGGTTCGCTCTACATCGCGGCCTTTGGTGTGATCAACGGCTATATCCTCTACATAACCATGATGGTCGCCCAGTGCTTCTCGTACGGCCTGCAGCCCATTGCCGCCTTCAACGCCGGCGCCAAGGCGTGGACGCGCCTCAAGGAAACGCTCTCTTGCACGCTTAAGTACCAGGTCGTGACGCTTGCGCTCGTGACCATTGCGCTGTGGCTCGCTGCCACGCCGGTCTGCGCGTTCTTTGCTGGCAGTGACCCCGAGCTTGTTGAGGTTGCCGCGTCCGCAACGCGCATCGTGGTGCTCGCCGTGGCCCTTGGTTACCTGGCCATGACCATGTCGATGTACTTCCAGGCGGTTGAGAAGGTGGGTATCGCCACGTTCACCGGTCTGCTCCGCTACGTGATCTGCTCCGTGCCGCTTATGTACCTGCTTGGCAACATGATGGGCGTTCAGGGTGTCTGGTTTGCCTTGGTGGCGGCTGACGCCATCACTGGTCTTATCTCCATCGCCCTCACCGTCCGCGAATCCAAGCGACTTGCCACGCTCTAGACTCGGACACGGCCGGCCCGCGATAGTCGAATAAGTCAACTCGCCTGCAAGCCACCACAATGGGGACAGTTCCCATTGTGGTGGCTATTGTTATTTAGGGTCTGAGATTTCGGTTCTATAAATAACGTTTTTGAACTGGGCTACTATAAGATTGTGGAAAACACTACTACAAGATTATGGAAAACACTACTGCAAGATTATGGCAAATGAAACTATTCGATTATGGTAACAGCGTAATAAGGGGCGTTGATATGGCTGAGTTCATTAACAGGGATTTGCATGAGTTGCTCATTCGCATGGCAGGCTGGTTTCCTGTTGTGTCGTTGACAGGGCCTAGGCAGAGTGGTAAGTCTACGCTGGTTCGGCATGCCTTTCCCGACTATTCCTACGTCACGCTTGAGGACCCTCAAACGAGGCGCGCGGCCTTGGAGGATCCGGTGAGTTTTATCCGCAACCGAAAGGGCGGACTCATCATCGATGAGGCGCAATACGCGCCGGATTTGTTTTCAATGATCCAGGTTGTTTCGGATGAGCGGGGAGACGCCGGTCAATACATCCTTACAGGCTCGCAAAACTTTCTGATGATGAAAAGCATCGGGCAGTCTCTTGCCGGGCGAGTCGGGATCTTAAAATTGCTGCCATTATCGTTTCGAGAAGCGGAGAGGGGCCAGCAGGGGCAGCTGGAAGTGGATTTGTTCGCGCTCGAAGGGGGATACCCTCGCCTGCGTTCCGCCGGAATGCCGTCCTCGGTTTATTTCCCCAGCTATATCGATACCTATGTTGAGCGCGATGTTGTGGGCTTGCTTGATGTGCGCAATAAGGCGGAGTTTCATAAGTTTCTGTCCATAATTGCTCAGAGCGTCGGTGCCCTCATCAATATATCCTCGCTTTCTCGAGATACGGGCGTGAGCGTATCGACCATTAAAAGCTGGTTGTCCATCCTGGAGCAGAGCTACCTGACGTTTTCGCTGCAGCCCTATTATGCAAATGCCAAGAAGCGTCTAACTAAAACGCCCAAGCTCTATTTTTACGACACGGGGCTGCTCTGCTACTTGCTCAAAATTGGATCACTGGAGCAACTATTGGAGAGCCCTTATCTGGGGGCCGTTTTCGAAAACCTCATCGTTTCCGAAACGGCGAAGAGCCATCTCAACGTGGGCGAGAATCCCGAGCTGTATTTCTATAGGGACGACAGCAAGCGTGAAATCGATTTGCTCGACTGTACAAACTCAGGGAGTCCCAAGGCTATCGAAATAAAATCATCCAGAACGTATCACGATAAGTACGCCCGCCATTTACAGGCTGTATGCGATGAGATCGACATTGCAAAAGATGCGCGCTATGTTGTGGCCCGCGTGGATTCAACGTATGAGTCGAAAGACTGTAGCGTGGTCTCGGCGCGTGATTGGCTTTTGCGATAACAAGTTCGGCGTATTAACAACTGCCGCGAAGGGTCCGGACCCCTTTCGCGGCGGTTTTTTGCCGATCCGGTGCGCCTCAGATGCAAGTGAGTAGGCTTTTTTGGGATCTGTCGAGCACACCGCGACAAACGCTAAATAAAACCGCAGGTCAGAGCTGTGGCGTTTTGGAGTGTGCTCGGCCTCCTGCAAAAGGTCTACTCACTTGGTTTTTCGGCGAGAAGGCCGCCGCAAGGGCAAGTAGCTCCCCTCGCGGCGGTTGGCGTTCGCCCAGATAAAACCTGCCAAAATAAACCTGTCCCTTTTTGGCATGTCCCTTTTGGCGTGGCTGATTGGTTTGGGCTGTTTTGGAGAAAGCCCATGAGGCGGCACTCAGGCTAATCCTGCGTGTCGCCTCCGTACATGTAGACGATAAAGCCGTCGCCGGTGTCTTGGCTGTGATCCTCCAGGATGCGTTTCATGTTGAGGCGCTCGTAGAACTGCCAGTCAGAGTTGCAGTCGCTCATCAGGAAGAACTTGGTGCACCCGGCTTTGGCGAGTTCGGCGCGCGCAAGGTCGATGAGCTCGCGGCCGAGTCCCTTGCCCTGCCACTCGGGCACAATGATGATCAGGTTGAGCTGGCCCTGGGCATACTCGTTGCCCGTGGCGGCAAAGCGATCGGCCGTGGCCTTTTCGCGACTGTCGCCAAAGAGCGAGCCCTCGAGTTTGGCATCGGCGGTCTTTGCCATCTCGGTTGCCTGGGCGAACATCTCGTCGTAGCAGGGTACCCACGTGGGGTTGGTACGCGGCTTGCCGTCTTCGAAGATGCCGATGCAGCAAGCGGCGATGATGCGGCCTTCAGCTTCGGCAACGAGCGCGATAGGGGAGCGCTGCAGCTGCATGGCAATGTTGAAGCGCGCGCAGAAATCGGCAGCTTCGACGTCGCCGCGGTTGCGTAGCGTGTTGCACCACAGCCGGTTGTAGATGGCGGCGATACCATCCAGGTCGTCGAGCGTGGCGGCGCGCAGGGTTACGTTGTCAAGGCTCATGGAGGCTCCTTCCAAGTTGGGTCAGGCCACCTCTGAGTGTGACATGGGCGCACCGCCGTCGCAGCAACCATTCGGCAGACGAGCTTCGATCTCTCGGGGACGGAGGAAAAGGGGCCACGAGCGAGGATTTTCGGACGCTTGCTCGATGAGAGTGGATAATCTCCCACTTTTAGCGCGAACATAGGTCAAAAACGGGAGATTATCCACTCTCGTTGGAAGCGCCCGAAAATCCTCGCTCGTTATCCATTCCCTTTTTGGCTGGTTGTGCTTGCACTTTAGCGTGCGACAGCGGATAATGCCGAGCATTCGACAATGTTCTCGTTGCCATCAATTGATTGAGGAGGCCCCGCATGGCCATGGAATTTAAACGCAGGCTGCCGATCCCCATGGAGATCCGCGAGGAAATGCCGCTTTCCGCCGAGCTTACCGCTAAGAAGCAGGCATTCGACGCCGAGGTCGCCAAGGTCTTTACCGGCGAGGACGCGCGCAAGGTGCTCATCATCGGACCGTGCTCTGCCGACCGCGAGGACTCGGTCCTCGAGTACATGAACCGCCTGGCCAAAACCGCCGAGGAGGTCAAGGACAAGCTCATCATCATTCCGCGCGTCTACACCAACAAGCCGCGTACTAAGGGCACTGGCTACAAGGGCCTGCTGCACAACCCCGACCCCGAGGCGCCCGATGACCTGCTCGAGGGCGTTAAGGCCATCCGCCACATGCACCTGCGCGTCATCGAGGAGACTGGCTTCTTCACTGCCGACGAGATGCTCTACCCGTCCAACTACCAGTACCTCGTCGACCTGTTGAGCTACGTCGCCGTGGGTGCGCGCTCGGTCGAAAACCAGGAGCATCGCCTGGTGTCGAGTGGCATTTCGGTGCCGGTGGGTATGAAGAACCCCACTGCCGGTTCCACCACCGTCATGCTCAATTCCATCTACGCCGCCCAGGCGCATCAGAGCTTTATCTTCCGCAACTGGGAGGTCGAGTGCGACGGCAACCCGCTCGCGCATGCCGTCATGCGCGGCTACATCGGCCTCGACGGTCGTACCTACCCCAATTACCACTACGAGCACCTGGAGCGTCTGGCCGAGCGCTACACCGAGCACGCCGGTTACGCCAACCCGGCGGTGGTTATCGACTGCAACCACGACAACTCGGGCAAGCGCCCGCTGGAGCAGCACCGCATTTGCAAGGAGGTGCTCGACAGCTGCCGCCGCAACGAGTCCATCTCCAAGCTGGTCAAGGGCTTTATGATCGAGTCTTACCTTGAGGACGGCAATCAGCCGGTTGATGGCGGCGTCTTTGGCAAGTCGATCACCGACCCGTGCTTGGGCTGGGAAAAGACCGACTACCTCATCCACGAGATCGCGGAGCGGGTTTAGTTACGCGGTTTTACCAAACCGCGTAACGGCTCGACGCTGCGCGGGCCGCATTTGGACAATCTGACGTTCAACTTCAAGGGCGCGACCAGAAGGTCAGCGCCCTTTCGTTTCACGTCACCTTGTCTCAAATGCGACCCGCTCGCTGTCGTTTCAAAAACATCGATGTAGTCGTTGGGGACGTTCTTGTTTAAAGGTGGCACTTGGGGACGTTCCTTTTGTGCCGGCAGTTGGGGACACTCCTTGCACCAGGGCGCGGTTTGTTCGCTGGCATTGCCAAATCTTTGGTGTTCTCCAGACCCTGTGGGCAAAAAATGCCAAATATGAGTACTGTTGCTGCTGTAGTGCCATATTGCTCCCACAAAATAATGGACATAAAAGTAAATATGTTCATTAGCGCTAGTACATATAAGCCTGATACAGAGCTGATTGAGCAATGTGGAGGTGCATACAAGCTACAAGAGCGGTGTTTTGGGTCGTTTTGGATGTTCACATAAAAGTAACAGTACTCATATTTGCCATTTTTTGCCCACGGGCTCTGGAAGGGGCTATCAAATAGGTTTCAGGGGAGTCGGTTCGGGTAGCGCGCAGAGATGTGGTGTAAGAGGCGGGGCATGCCCCGCCTCCGCC
>NZ_QSBB01000003.1:0-146856 GCF_003465595.1 Collinsella sp. AF05-9 | reverse complement strand
GCAGGGGACTCTTAATCCCAAGGTCCAGGGTTCGACCCCCTGACGGCCCACCAAAGCATGTTTAGACGGTCAACGAAAGTTGGCCGTCTTTTTTTGTTAACAGTACCTGGGGTCGAACCCGTAAGGGCGCGGAGCTGAGGAAATGCGCGAGCATTTGCCAGCGCAGCGCGCAAGGCGCGAAGCGCCGCAGCGGCCGCCTGCGCAGCAGGCTGACCCCCTGACGGCCCACCAAAGCATGTTAAGACGGTCAATCTCGGTTGGCCGTCTTTTTTATTAACCTCGCATGGGGCCGAACCCGTAAGGGCGCAGACGCTTTACAAGTCGAGCCTGCCCTGGGGGTCGGTGAATCCGTCTGTACCCTCCTTGAGCTTTTTCTCGTCTGCTTTCACGCGACGTTCGAGCTTCTTTGTATCTTCGGCAGGCGGTAGGTTCTCGGGTACAATTCCGCGGTCGATGAGGCTGCCACGCACGCTTGTGTTGTTCTCGACGTGCTCTTGCTTGATCTGGTCCAGACCGTACAGGTCGTGTTCCTCGGCGTTGAAGGCCGTCATCGAGTTCGTAAGGTCCTTTGCTTTGATGAGAACATCGGCTAGCCTGTCCGCCAATGCCGAGCTCTTGGATACGCCGAGCTGTTGCTTCATTTCCGCCGTGCTTCTGCCGCCGAATAACGCTTCATCGCCCTTCGACTTGATGATCGCGAATCCTTTGGAGTCCACGCCGCGTTTGAACGCAATACCCGAGAGCTGTTTCTCTGAATCAGATAGCGAGTGGCGCGCCTGCAAGCGCTGAATCTCTGCGAAGCGCTGCTCTATGAGCTCTTGGCGGCGCGTCTGCACGGCGAAGTACGCCTGTGCGAGCGCGATTTCTTGCTTGTTTGAATCTCCGTTCTGGGCGATTAAATAGCATGCATAGCGCGTAAGTTTGTAGTCTTTAACCGCGCGAGCGGCGACACCGGCAGTTACCATTTTCGTGGTGTCACGAAAATGGGAATCAACTGGAGTTTTGTTTGTTTCGCACGAGACTTTTGCCCTCTTAACAACTTCGGCAAAGTTCTCCCATCGAGTGTACCCCATGGGTTCCATTAAATCGCGTGCGAGCCAATACTCAACGCCGTCTTCCACATTGGCGTAGCTATCAAGTTTGACACGCCACTTCTCGATATCTCTGCTGTCCATATCTCCTCCTCGCTGGCCTATTGTCTATGCGGGCTTTGCCCGCTCTGTATTCAGAATTAGGATACGCTGCCGTGCGGACACGAATGGGCCCCGTGCCACTTCGAGTTCACGGGGCCCATAGATATCGATTAGTTGTGTTTTGCTTTAGATAGGTGTCCAGTTTAATTCGCTCGATAGTGCGATCCGAGACTTTCGGTTCGCTTGCGCATGGCTTTGACCATTTCCTGTGCTAGTTGAATCTGCGATTGCAGGCGGGCGAGGGCTGCGATTTCGCTGTCGTTGGCGTGTGGCTTGCTCAGCGCCGTTGCCTCGTCTTGCAGGCTTTCAAGCTGTTGCAGAGCCTTGGATAGACCTGCTTCGGTTCTGTTGATCATGCAATAGGTACTCATCGCGTGCTTAAGGCTGCGTGTCAGGCGTTCGGCATCTGTTGCGGCTATGCCGTACTGGGGGAGGGCGATATCCACCTTCAGGGCTGTCTCAGGCTCTTTCTGCGCTGCAAGGGCTGCCGATGCGCCTGCGATGCGTCCGAATACGATGCCGTTGGCGCTTGACAAGCCACCAATGCGGTCGGCGCCGTGCATGCCGCCTGTCGCCTCGCCGCAAGCGTAGAGGCCCTCAACGCCCGTGTACGCGGTCTTGTCGATCCTGATGCCGCCGTTGGCGGCGTGGGCATACATCGCCACGCGCATCTCGTCGGTCGGCGCGATGCCGTGCTCGTCTTGTAGCCAGGTGGCAAAAGTCTGCACAAACTCTGGGACATCTTCGCGAGGGAAGTCGTAGTGGAGCGCTAGGCCTTTGGCACCCGCTTGATCGATGGCAAGATCGATGGCGCGGGAAGCCAGGCGCGATGTGAAGGGGCCATATCCGGAGCGCTGTTCAAGCAAATCGTCCAGTTTGTCGTTGGCAATATCTGCCGGCTGGTTAAATGTGACGTAGCGCCAGGTTTTCTCGTTGAAGACCAGGTTGCGCTTGGGCTCGATGAAGCCGGGCATCATCTGCATGAACTCTATATTAGTAAGCGATGCGCCGTGCGCCAGTGCGATGGCCTGTGAGGAGCTGAGCACGTCGGCGGAAGTGAGGCTTCGCTCGAACAGGCCACCCGTGCCGCCCGCAGCGATGATAGTGGCTTTGGCTGCCATAGACACGAGATGCTCGTTTGCGCGGTCGTAGAGCACGGCGCCGGTGATCCTGCCGTTCGTGTCCTCAACAAGGTCAATAAGCTCATGGCGGGGGAGCAGGCGAATACCGAGCGACTCGATCTGGGCCATACACGCGTCCTCAAGGGGCTTGCGGGTGAGGCCGCGCCACATGCGCGTTTTGTGGTCAAAGCAGGGGATAAACTGCTTTTGCTGAGCGCTCTCAGCGCTTTGCGGACGCTGGAGCTCAACGCCTAGGTCTTGCTCGAGCCATTCAATTGCCTGGGGAATGCCGTGCACAAACGTCTGGACAAGCTCGAGGTCGGCGACACCGCCGCCGACGGTCTGGATGGTGCCGATGAGGTCCTGCTCGTCGTCTTCGTCGACGGGACCGATGAGGCCGAGGCCCCAGGTACCCGGGAAGAAGCTCGATCCGCTCATGGTCTTGCCGGCGCTTGCCACAGTGACGGCTGCACCTGTGCGTGCCGCTTCGATGGCGGCGCAAAGGCCCGCAATGCCAGATCCAATTACCAGTACATCAGTCGATTCCATTGGATTCCTTTCTCGTCCGGCGCATTGTCGCACGGGTGATCGGCAATGGGGTCGCAAAGACTCGGCAAATCGGTAAAGGGCAAATATGGCAGGTGGGCGTCATGGACGCTCTGACGCTCTATCTCTTCACATCTCGTATTTCGCCCCAGCTGATATACCGGCATTAGCTACCCTGCGACAGCGCAAACAAAAAGAGCCGCTACCCGGGTGGGTAGCGGCTCCAAAGCTCAACTATATGAGCATCGCGCGGGCGCGATTAGGCCTTGAGGGCCTCCTCGACGGCGACAGCGCAGGCGACGGTGGCACCGACCATGGGGTTGTTGCCCATGCCGATGAGACCCATCATGTCGACGTGCGCAGGCACGGAGGAAGAACCGGCGAACTGGGCATCGGAGTGCATGCGGCCCATGGTGTCGGTCATGCCGTAAGAGGCAGGGCCGGCGCCCATGTTGTCCGGGTGCAGGGTACGGCCAGTGCCGCCACCAGAAGCGACGGAGAAGTACTTCTTGCCAGCCTCGAGGCGCTCCTTCTTGTAGGTGCCAGCGACGGGGTGCTGAAAGCGCGTGGGGTTGGTGGAGTTACCGGTGATCGAGATGTCGACGTTCTCGTGCCACATGATGGCAACGCCCTCGCGGACGTCGTCGGAGCCGTAGCAGTTAACGGCAGCGCGGGGACCATCGGAGTAGGGGATGGTCTCGACGACCTTGAGCTCGCCCGTGTAGTAGTCGAACTGGGTCTTCACATAGGTGAAGCCGTTGATGCGGGCGATGATCTGAGCAGCGTCCTTGCCCAGACCGTTGAGGATAACGCGCAGCGGCTTCTTACGAGCCTTGTTGGCGTTCAGAGCCAGGCCGATAGCACCCTCAGCAGCAGCGAAGGACTCGTGACCAGCCAGGAAGGCGAAGCACTCGGTGTCGTCGGAGAGCAGCATAGCGCCCAGGTTGCCGTGGCCCAGACCGACCTTGCGGTCCTCGGCGACGGAGCCGGGAACGGTGAAGGCCTGGATGCCCTCGCCGATGATGGCGGCAGCCTCAGAAGCGGTCTTGGCGCCACGCTTGACAGCGAGAGCGCAGCCGAGGGTGTAGGCCCACTCGGCGTTCTGGAAGGCGATGGACTGGGTGTTGTTGACGATCTCACGCGGGTTGAAGCCCTTGTCGGTGCAGATCTGCAGAGCTTCCTCGAGGGAGGCGATGCCGTTGTCGGCGAGGCACTTGTTGATCTTGTCAGCGCGGCGCTCGTAACCTTCGAACGTAACAGTCATAGTTATTTCCCTCCCTTTCTACTCGTGAACCGGGAACACGCTGGCGACGGAGTGAGTCTCCTCGTCGGTGCGCGGGTCGATGTACTTGGCAGCGTTCTCCCACTGACCATAGTGGCCCATAGCGCCAGCGATGGCCTCCTCGGGGGTCTTGCCGGCCTTGACGGCGTCGGTGAACTTGCCGAGGTTCAGGAACTCGAATGCGATGATCTCGTTCTTGTCGTTGAGAGCCATGCGGGTGACGTAGCCCTGAGCGAGCTCGAGGTAACGAGCGCCCTTGGCCTTGGTGCCGAACATGGTGCCGACCTGAGAGCGAAGGCCCTTGCCGAGGTCGTCGAGGGAGGCGCCCACGGGCAGGCCGCCCTCGGAGAACGCGGTCTGGCTGCGGCCGTAAACGATCTGCAGGAAGATCTCGCGCATAGCAACGTTGATGGCGTCGCAGACGAGGTCGGTGTTGAGGGCCTCGAGGATGGTCTTACCGGGAAGAATCTCGGAAGCCATGGCGGCAGAGTGGGTCATGCCCGAGCAGCCGATGGTCTCAACGAGGGCCTCCTCGATGATGCCGTCCTTGACGTTCAGCGTGAGCTTGCAGGCGCCCTGCTGGGGTGCGCACCAACCCACACCGTGCGTAAGACCGGAGATGTCGGTAATCTCCTTAGCCTGGACCCACTTGCCCTCCTCGGGGATGGGTGCGGGGCCGTGGTATGCACCCTTGGCAACGGGGCACATGTTCTCCACTTCCTGTGAGTACTGCATGCCTCTCCTCTCTATCGTGTTGGCGTCCCGTCTGGGGGTCGTGGCTGGCGATTGCCGGGCGACCCTTCGAAAGGGACATGACATGCAGCCCCTATAATACCGCGAAATGCACGGAATATTCGGCGAACGGCTCAGTTTTCGTAGCGAGAAGTCCGGAAGTTTTAATTGAAACGGTTTAACTATATGTTCGGTGGTCGCGAACTTCCGTAGAGGGGGTTCGTCTTGGGCAAGCTTTTGGTCAGCTCTTGTATGCGTTGCGGGGTCTGACCTGTTGCAACGGTGCCGTTCGCCGCCCGTTTACTGCCTTTGGCCGCGCGAGTGTATTGTTTTGCGTGAATGTTTTGATGGCACGCTTCAATCGTGCTGTATTGGATGGCAATCAGATCCCGGCGAAGGGAGCGCCATGCAGCGCGTTTGGAGAACGGTTACCGGCTTTTACCATGTCTGTGCCCGCGGTGTGGGCAAGCAGCTCATCTTTGAGGGCGATGAAGACCGGTGGGAGTTTTTGGAGCTGATGCGCGAGTGCTGCCGCGAGGCGGGCGTGACGGTTATCGCCTGGTGCCTTATGGGCAATCACGTGCATCTGGTGCTTGCAGATTACGAGGACGCGATGAGCGCGGCGATGCACCGGCTGCTTTTGACGTACGCGCGGCGGTTCAATAAACGCACGGGGCGCACGGGCCATCTGTTCCAGAACCGTTTTGACCGGCGCTCGCTCGATACCGACCGTTATCTGATGGCTGCCATTCGCTATGTTCACGCTAATCCGCAGGAGGCGGGTATCGCCCTGATCGAGCGTTATCCCTGGAGCAGCTTTGCCGAGTATCTGAGAGCGTATGACAACGATACGACGAGGGGATTTTCGGACCCTTCTTGTGTGCTTGAGCTATTTGAGTCTGCCAAGGGGTTTCTGGATTATTCTCTGTCGATGCCCGATGGTTCCGATCCGGTGATTCACGATATGGATGAGACAGAGTGGGAGCGGCGTGCGTTTGCCGACAAGATGGCGAAGCGCCTGGGCGTGCCGCTCAACGAACTCAAGACCGTAGCGCCCTCGCGGCGAGATGGAATCATTTTCGCCCTGCACAATGTCGGCTACACGGTGCGCGAGATCGAACGGTATACGGGAATCAGCAAGAGTACCGTCTCTCGTATCGTGCGCGCTTATGCGCGGGTGAATGCTCAGGCTGAGGGCTCGGAATAGAAAATGGCCGAACCACTCTTGTCAAGCGATTCGGCCAACAAAATTCTTAAGATTTGGGACAAATACTACTGATTATTTTGTCCCGTGAGCATGCCGTCGAGGGTGCGCCAGGCGAGCTCGGCGCATTTGACGCGGGCGGGCATGTGCGAGATGTCCTGGAGCTGAGCGGCTTCGTCCAGGTCTTCCAGGTCCTCCTCGGAGAGCTGCTCGCCGCGGATCATGGCGAGGAAGAGCTCTGCCAAGCGGCGAGCTTCCTCGACGGTCTCGCCGGTGATGAGGTCGGCCATGATGTCGGCACTGGCCTGGCTGATGGCGCAGCCGTGGCCGGTAAAGGAGGCCTCCTCGATCACGTTGTTCTCGACACGTAGCTGCAAGGTGAGCTCGTCTCCGCAGCTGGGGTTGATGCCGTCGTGCTCGTGCGTGGGGGCGTCCATCTCGTACTTGTAGTCGGGGTGCGAGTTGTGCTCCATAAATGTGGTGGAGGTGTACAGATTACCCATTGAATGTGCTCCAAACGTGATGCAGACCGGCGATGAACTTGTCGATGTCGGCCTTGTCGTTGTAGAAGGCCACGCTGGCGCGGCAGCAGGCAAGGTTCTCGACGCCCAGCCAGGTGAGCAGCGGCTGCGCACAGTGGTGGCCGGCGCGAATGCAGACGCCGTCCATGTCCATGATGCTCGCTACGTCGTGCGGGTGGATGCCCTTGACGTTAAAGCTCACGACGCCGTGGTGGTTGTCCCAATAGATGGAGCCGATGATCTGGACAAAGTCGAGCTGCATGAGTTCGCCCATCAGATAGTGGACGAGTGCCTGCTCGCGGGCCTGGATGTTCTCGTAACCCACCGTGTTGACCAGGTAATCGAGTGCGGCGCCCGTGGCGAAGATGCCGGCGGCGTCCTGCGTGCCGGCCTCGAACTTCTCGGGGACGGGAGCCCAGACAGCGTCCTGCTCGGTGACCGAATCAATCATCTCGCCGCCGGTAAGCATGGGCGGCATGGCGTTGAGCAGGTCCATCTTGCCCCACAGCACGCCGATGCCCATGGGGCCCATGGCCTTGTGCGCACTAAAGGCAAAGAAGTCGGCGCCCAGGTCGGCCACATCGACCGGCATGTGCGGCAGCGACTGCGCGCCGTCGACGACCAGGTAGCCGCCGTACTTGTGCACGAGTTTGCCGAGGTTCTTGACCGGGTTCTCGACGCCCAGCACGTTGGAGACCTGTCCCACGGCTAGGATCTTGGTCTTGGGACCCACCTTGGCAAGAACCTCCTCGGTGGTGAGCTGGCCGGTCTTGGTGGGGTAGAGGTAGACGAGCTTGGCGCCGGTCTCGCGGCAGACCTGCTGCCACGGAATCAGGTTGGAGTGGTGCTCCATGATGGTGATGACGACCTCGTCGCCCGGTTCGAGCACTGTGGGCGCAAAGCTCTTGGCGACCAGGTTGAGCGACTCGCTCGTGTTGCGGGTGAAGACGACCTCGTTGGCGTTGGGGGCGCCGATGAGGTCGGCAATCTGCTGGCGCACCTTCGCGATAGCCTCGGTGGCCTCGACGGACAGCGAGTACAGGCCGCGCAGGGGGTTGGCGTTCATGCGCTGATAGAAGTTGCGCTCGGCGTCGAGCACACAGGCAGGGCGTTGCGCGGTGGCGGCGCTATCGAGGAAGGCGATCTCGGGGTGCTGCTGGAACAGCGGGAACTGGCCCTTGTAGGGGTTGGTCTCGATGTCCACGGTGGGCCAGCCGCGCGAAGCCTCGTCGCTGGCGTCGAGCTCCATGGGCTCGGGGGCAGTGCAGGTATCGCATTTAACGTGCTCGGTGTCGATCATGCGAGCTCCTCTTCAAAGTTGTCGATCAGGTTGTTGCCCAGGCGGACGACGGCGGCGCGGGTGCGCTCGTCGGTGGCGGAAAGCGCGGCGTCCTCCAGCTTGGCGCGGATGAACAGGTCCTCGGCGGCGTTTTGGTCAAGGCCGCGGCAGGCGAGATAGAACAGCTGCTCGTCGCGGACGTGGCCGATGGTGGCACCGTGGTTGCCGGCGACGTCGTCCTCGTCGCACAGGATGACGGGGACGGTCTTGTTGTCGACGCCCTTGTTGGCCAAAAGCACCGTCTCGCGCTCGGTGCCGGTTGCACCCTTGCAGCCGTGCACGAGGTCGATGGTGCCGCGATAGACCTTCTTTGACGTGCCGGTCAGTACGCCGTTGGCGTCGATCTCGCACTCGGTTTTGCGACCGCGGTGGCGCAGCTCGTAGTTAAAGTCGCGCACCTGCTCGCGGGCGCCCAGGTAATCGGTATCGATGGTGACCTTGGCGGTATCGCCCAGCAGGTCGCCGGCAAGGCCGGTGGCGCTGGCGCCGGCACCCAGGACGGTGTGCTGCACGTTGACGCGCGCACCCTCGTCCAGGAACAGGCCGGTGTCGTCGAGCGCGATCCAGCTATCGTCGAGCGTCTGCGTGCAGGTCACGTTGACGATGGCGTACTCGTGGGAGCACACACGTAGCACGGAGCCCACGACACCCTCGCCGGCAACGGGGGAGTCCAGGGCGATCTGCAGGTCGAGCGTTGCCTGCGGGCGAGCGACGATGTCGATGGCGGCGATGGCCGCGGCGGCATCGACACCGCTCACACGCACGGTAACCGTGGCGTGCTGGTATGCGGGCACATCGATGACGATGCGCTTGGTAGCGTGCTCGGCCAAGTAGGCGTAGGCAGCCTCGCCCATGCCGGTTTCGAAGGCTTCAGCAGGGGAGAGCTCCTCCTCGAGCTTGATGGCGCCGGCCTGGTAGACGGAGGTGGCGGGCACGTCGAGCTCGGTCTCGGGCGTGATGCGGGCGCGGTCGGTGGCATCACCGGGGGCGGAGGCGCGGCGCTCGGGGAAGCGCTCGGCCATGGCGTTCGTGGCGGTGCCAAACGCGTCGGCAGCGCCGGCAAACTGCTCGTCCAAGCCCTCGACCTCGACGGCCTCGGCAGGAGCGACGGCAAGCTCGTCCGAAAGCTCAAGCTTGGTCTGGTTCATCTTGAGCCAACCCCAAGTGGCAGCAGGCATCGCATTAACCTGCTCGAGCGTGGTAGCAGCGGTGTTCGTGGTCTGTTTCATTATCCGATCGCTCCTTCCATCTCGAGCTTGATCAGGTTGTTCATCTCGACGGCATACTCCAGCGGCAGCTCCTTGGAGACCGGGTTGGCAAAGCCGTTGACGATCATGGTGCGGGCCTCTTCCTCCGAGATGCCGCGGCTCATCAGGTAGAACACCTTGTCGTCGCCGATGCGGCCGATGGTAGCCTCGTGGCCGATGTCGACGTTCTTGGCGCGGATGTCCATGGCGGGGATGGTGTCGGAGCGGCTCTGGTCATCGAGCATGAGCGACTGGCAGCTCACGGTTGCCTTGGAACCCTCTGCCTTGGGCGTGGCCACGATAGAGCTGCGGAAGGTCTGAATGCCGCCACTCTTGGAGATGCCCTTGGTCTCGACGGTTGCCGAGGTCTCGGGCGCGTTGAGCACGACCTTGCAGCCGGTATCCAGGTTCTGGCCGGCGCCGGCAAAGGTAATGCCGGTAAAGCTCGAGCGGGCGCGACGGCCGTTGAGCACGCTCATGGGGTAGAGGTAGCCCACGTGGCTGCCGAAGGAGCCACTGATCCACTCGATGTCGCCATCCTCGTCCACGCGCGCACGTTTGGTGTTGAGGTTGTACATGTTTTTGGACCAGTTTTCGATGGTCGAGTAGCGCAGATGTGCACGCTTGCCCACAAAGAGCTCGACGGCGCCGGCGTGGAGGTTGGCAACGTTGTACTTGGGCGCGGAGCAACCCTCGATAAAGTGCAGGTCGGCGTCGTCCTCGACGATGATGAGCGTGTGCTCAAACTGGCCGGCACCCTTGGCGTTAAGGCGGAAGTAGCTCTGCAGCGGAAAATCGAGCTTGGTGCCCTTGGGCACGTAGACAAACGAGCCGCCCGACCATACGGCGCCGTGCAGGGCCGCAAACTTGTGGTCGGTGGGCGGGATGAGCGTCATAAACTTCTCGTGGATGAGCGGTTCCCACTGTGGATCGTGCAGGGCTTCTTCAATACCGGAGTAGACGATGCCCATCTTGGACGCCGTGTCCTGCATGTTGTGGTAGACGAGCTCGGAGTCGTACTGCGCGCCGACGCCTGCCAGGTAGCTTCGCTCGGCCTCTGGGATGCCCAAGCGCTCAAAGGTGTTCTTGATGTCGTCGGGCACCGACTCCCAGTCGTGCTTTTGGTCGGTGTTGGGCTTGACGTAGGTGACGATGTTGTCCATGTCCAGGCCCTCGATGGAGGGGCCCCACGTCGGGTCGGGAAAACGGTTGAAGATCTCGAGGGACTTTAAGCGCAGGTCGAGCATCCACTGCGGCTCGTCCTTTTTGGCGCTGATCTCGCGCACGATGTCGGGCGTGATGCCGGCGTCGAGGCGCTCGAATCCCTCCTCGCCATAGGTGAAGTCGTAGAGGCTGCGGTCGATGTCTGCGACCTCGGTGCGGTTCTTGGTCATTGCGTCGCCCCTTTACGCCTGCTGCCCGGCAGCGGCGGCCTCGGCCTGGGCGCGCTGCTCGGCGGCCTCGCGCTCGAAGGTCTCAAAGCCGTTCTTGTCGATCCAGGGGATGAGCGAGGCGTCGTCCTCGCGCACGATGTGGCCCTTGACCATAACGTGGACACGGTCGACATCCAGGTGCTCCAGGATGCGCGTATTATGCGTGATGATGAGCATGGAACCGTCGCAGCTCTTGCGGTAGGCGTCCATGCCGTGGCTGACGGTGGAAAGCGCGTCGACGTCCAGGCCCGAGTCGGTCTCGTCGAGGATGGCGAGCTTGGGCTGCAGCAACAGGAGCTGGAGCATCTCGACCTTCTTCTTCTCGCCGCCCGAGAAGCCCACGCCTAGCTCGCGGTTGAGGTAGGCGGTATCCATGTTGAGCTCGGCCGCGAGCTCCTTGACGCGACGACGGAATTCCTTGCCCTTCATCTCCAGGCCGGGGCGGCCGGCGATGCTGGCGCGCAAAAAGCTCGACAGCGGCACGCCCGGGATCTCGACCGGGGCCTGGAAGCTCAGGAACAGGCCGGCGCGCGAGCGCTTGTCGGTGGTGAGCCCGGTGATGTCCTGGCCGTCAAAGACGATGCGGCCGTCGTTGACCGTGTAAACGGGGTCGCCCATGACCAGGTGGCCGAGGGTGGACTTGCCGGCGCCGTTGGGGCCCATCAGCACGTGGGTCTCGCCGGCGGCGACGTTGAGGTTGACGTTGTGGAGGATGGTCTTCTCGTCCACGGAGGCGGTCAGACCTTCGATGGAAAGCAGCGGATTTGCGCTCATGCTGTCCCTCTCTGCATATGGTGTACTCATGGGTGTACGAAACCCTAGGAATCTTCTCGGAATAAAGTTACTATGGGTTCGGCGTTAGTCAAGGGAAAACCCGACTAATCCACTCGACTTTTCAAATTCTGGGACAAAATAACCTGTTGTGTTTGTCCCACTTACTTAAGATTTGGGACAAACAAACTTGGTTATGTTGTCCCAGATGCAATGGGAGGGTAGGTATGCTCATTTCTTCCAAGGGCCGCTATGCCCTCCGGCTGATGATCTATATCGCGGCGCTGGGCGACGCCGAGGGCAAGATTGCCCTGCGCGAGGTCGCCGACCGTGAACATATCTCGCAAAAGTATTTGGAGCAGCTGGTTCGTCCGCTTATGAAGGCGGGCCTGCTTAAGAGCGTGCGCGGCAAGGGCGGCGGCTACATGATGGCCAAGGATCCCTCCGAGGTGCGTGCTGGCGACATCCTGCGCGCCGTCGAGGGCAGCACGGCTCCGGTGGCGTGCGATGGCATCGACAACAGCTGCGCCCGCAGCGATCTTTGCTCGACCGTCAAATTCTGGCGCGGTCTGGACGACGTGATCGAAAAGTACGTCGACGGCGTGACGTTGGCCGACCTTGCTGCCGTCCCCGAGATCAACTTCGACATTAAGCTGTAGGTTGAGCGCAATTCCTTAAGATTTCGCGGAGGGTTGTTGCCGTTTACCGAGGGGTTGTTGTGCAACAACGGGCGAGCTGCAATACTTATTTTTATCTTTGCAAACTGCACTTTAACTACACCAATGCAGGGAGGATCTTATGCAGCCCAAGCATTCTGCTATTGTCGCGGGCCTGACGCTGGCGCTTTCGTTTGGCGCCGTTTCCGTGCCGGCACCCGCCGCTGCCGAGGAGCCCACGCCGGGCGTTGCCTCGGATGCCACCGATATCGATAAGGGTCTCTACACCCAGCAGTCCTTCTCGGGCGTGCTGAGGTCGGTCCAGGGCGTTTCGTTTGTTAACGTGACTCCCGAGATGAAGTACTTCACCAAATACGAGAGTCACGGCAACTATAACCAGGGCTTTTCGTACGGTGACGGTTATAACGCGCTGGGTTATTACCAGTTCGACCGTCGTTGGTCGCTCATTCCGTTTATGAAGCAGGCCTACAACTACAACCCCGAAAAATACAGCATGCTCAAGGATGCGATTGATCGCGGCAGCGAGATTTCCAACATGAGCAATGCCATGTACGAGAACGGCCAGCTCACCGAGTTGGGCCGTATTGCGCAGGAGGCCTTCCAGGGCGCTTATAACATCGATCCTGTTGAGTTCTCAGCTCTTCAAGATGCCTATGCGTACAACTCGTACTATGCGGTGACCGAGGCGTGGCTCAAGAGTGGCCTGGGCATTGATATTTCGGGCCGTGCCGATTGCGTTAAGGGCATGGTGTGGAGCATCACCAACATGTGCGGCACCGGTGGTTGCAGGGACTTCTTCCGTTGGGCAAACCTTTCTAACAGTATGACTGATCGCGAGGTTGTGACGGCGCTTTCCAACAGTGTGGTCAATAACGTGGCGACCAAGTATTCGAGCCAGCCCCAGTATCATGAGGGCTGGAAGAACCGCTACCGCAATGAGCTGAAGGACTGCTTGGTTTATATCGCCGAGGACGAGGCCGCTGCGACGCCCGTGCAGCCCGAACCTACGCCGGCGCCCTCGCCGACGCCTGATTCGAATGACGACTCGAGCGACGATGCCAACGATGACAGGATGGATGCGCCCTCGACCGGTGCTGACGGTGATGGCTCTGCTGGTGGCACTACCAACAACGGCTCTACCTCGAACGGCTCCGTTTCGAACGGCTCTGCTGCGGGCGATTCGTCTTCAAGCTCTGCCGGCAATACGGACAGCGACGCTTCTGGTTCGACCGGCGCTGGCACCTCTAACTCATCCACCGGCTCGAGCGATTCGTCCGTTGGCACCGGCTCTCACAACGGCTCCGGCTCTGACGCAACCCCTGGTTCCGATGCTTCCAAGGATGACTCGAATAAGGCGCCGGACGTTCCCGTTGCTTCGCCGGACAAGAAGCCTTCTTTCTCCGAGCAGCTTGGTTCTACGCTGGGCTCTTCGCTGATGGCTGGCGTCAATAACGGCTCGACCCAGAACAAGGGCAACTCTGATCAGGTTTCCACGGAAAAGATCGAAGCCGCAAAGGGCGACTCCAAGGACAAGGCTTCCGAGAAGACCGAATCCGATAAGGGTTCTAGCTCTGAGGAGAAGAGCGACAAGTCCGAACAGAAGAAGGACGAGGATAAGAAGTCTGAATCTGAGGAGAAAGACAAGAGCAAGGGCAAGACTGAGGACGGAAAGCAGCAGAGCGAGGACAGCGGTAAGGGCAACACCGATGACCAGGTCCAGGAGCAAAATGACTCCAAAACGGTGACCACCACGACCACGACGACTACAACTACCAAGTCTTCGGGCGGCAACATGCCCAAGACGGGCGATCTGATTGTGATGGCGAGCCTTGCTAGTGCAAGCTTGGCCACACTGGGCGCTACGTCTATCGTAAGTGGTAAGCATAAGCTCGATCAGCAGAAGAAGGCTTCTGGGGAGGACGGCTCGGAGGAGTAATCTTCCAGATCGTTTTCTATAAGAGTTTGGGACGGGGTCCGGTGCGGCGGCATCGGGCCCCGTTTTGTTGTGCAACGATTTGTTATGCCCCCTCGGGGGTCTGTTGCTACCGTTGCCCGAAACGTTTTCATGTCGATATTGTTGCGCTCTACCCGCTAGCTACAATGGGCATCGTGCTGCGTTAGAAGGAGAGTTTACGGTGTCTGAACAGGCGAATTATGGTGTTGCTCATGCGTTTGGTGCACGGTTGCTCGGTTATGCGGATAACGCAGCTCTGCCGGTTGATGTACACGACTTTTCCGATGCAATCAATCGGTGCTTAGTCGTCGATAAGACTATGTTTATTGCCGATATATTGGACAGCGAAGTACCCGTTGCGCTTTGCTGTCGGCCTAAGGGTTTTGGCAAGAGCATGAATTTATCGATGCTCAAGTGCTATTTGGAACGACCTGATCACCGGCTGCCGGATCGAAGCCTGTTCGCTGGTACCCAGATTTGGCAGGCGGGCGGCGGTCGCTATCGTGATGAGTACGCGAGTTATCCGGTCATCATGCTCGACTTTACAGCTGCCGCTGCGAGGCGCGACGCCGATGCTGCGGCGGCTATTCGCAGCGCTGTCGCGAACGAGTGCGCCCGATTGCTGCCGCTGCTTGCCGCACCTGATCTGTCAAGACGTGAGGTCCGTCTTATCGAGAGGGCGGCGCGTGGGGTGGCCAGCGATAAGGAGATCGATGCGGCGCTTGGCGTGCTTATCAAGCTGCTCCAGGCAGCTTTCGATGAGCAGGTTGTTCTTCTGATAGACGACTACGACGCGGTATGTCCAAAGCGTTTGGACGCTAAGGACGACGGTAGCGTGGATTCCCTAGAGTCGCTCAGCCGAATGTTGTTCGACACCATTGCCGATGCCGGCGACTCGTTGCGATTGACGTGTCTGATGTGCGAACGCCCCGGTCATGCCGAGTTTGCGTTGTCCCAACGTGGGGTTTCCTATCGGTCGGCGACGCCACTGTCGAGTTGGTGTGATCGATGGTTCGGTTTTTCGGACGACGAAGTCCAAGTGCTGTTGGATTGCATCGGTCGCAACGGCTGTCTGGATGACGCGCGTGAGTGGCTCGAGGGCTATCTGTTTGGTGGTTTTTATTGCTCGAGCCCGGAGCGCGTGGTGGACTACGCACATCGCGATTGCGTCGCGCCCGTTCGGGCGGATCTGTATTGTTACGCCGACCGTCTGGGCGCATGCGTCGGCGACTGGAATCTCATTCGCCTGTCCACATTGTTCGATTTGGTTGAGCCGCATGGGTTTATTGAGGCGCCAGTGCATATGCATGCCGAGGAGGTCGATGCCGCCAAGCCCGAAGATATCTGGACTGCGCTGTATCTGTCTGGATTCCTTACGACGGATATGACGGGGCATTCGGAGGACGGCGCGTGCCTTCGTTCCCTGCGTCTGCCTAATAGCGAAGTGCGTCAGGCGCTCCGTCTTGTAATTCTGGAATGGTTTGAGTGCACCGTTGAGGACGTTGGAGTTATCGACTCGTTCCATGACGGGCTGTGTCGAGGAGACGAGGACACTGTAAAGCAAGCTTTGAGCTGTGCTATCGGCGATCTGGGCATCGATGTGGGCCAATCAGATATGCCGACAGCCTATCATCTGGCGCTTCAGGGGCTCTGCTTTGGACTGCCCGGCTATTGCAATCCCAGCTCCAAGCGAAGTGGCGTCTCGGATCGCTGGGATATCCAGGTGATTCCCACCGGTCGGGTGTTTGACGTGGCCGACACGCTCGGCATGCTCGATGAGCGACCGCTCATTACGGTCAACATGTTGTACGACCCTGGCGTCGATGCCCTGGGCCTGGAACTGTTGGCGGTTCAGGCGCTGCTCGACATAGAGCGCGACGGCATCGATGATATCCGCGTGCCGCGCCCCGCCGTCGGGCGCATGCGTTGGGGCTTTGGCTTTGACGGTCAGCGTGTGTCCGTGGTGTGTCAACGACTGTAGCGGCGGGCGAAAGCCCTTTACTACTCGGCGTCCTTCAGGGGCGGCATGGGCTTCCAGTTGGGATCCTTAACGATCTTGCGGGCGTCCTTCATGCCGCGGCGCAGCGCCGGAATGCCGGTCTTAAAGCACTTGTCAACGGCGGCCAGGCGAATGAATTCCTTGCAGAAGGTCGCGGCGTTGCCCAGACGGAACAGCACTGGGTGGTAGTCGCCGTAGATCTGCATGTAGCGTGCCAGATAACCGCGGTTGCGCATGATGTAGTAGCGGTTGGTGTCGCTCGTGGAGTTGAGTTGGCGCTTGCCGGCGATGTCCCAGTTGGAGACGGCGCGGGCGCGCTTGAGCACCACGTCGGCGACCACGGCGGCGGGGAAGTGCTGGCTGGCGACATAGCCGTAGCAGGCGTCGTCGCCATAGATGAAGAAGCGCGCGTCGGGCAGGCCGATCTTGTCGACAACGCGACGCGAGAACAGGCCGCCCTCAAAGCACAACTGGTTCATAGGACGATAGCCCTCGGGGCCCAAGTCCCACTTGGCGATGGGATTGGGGATACCAAGCGAAAGGATCAGCTGGTACTGCCAAAAGAACGCGCCACCGTCGAAGTCTAGGCGTGAGCCCTGGATGACGTCGTAGCGGTCGGTCCACTTGGCAAGGCGCTCGATGCCCTCGGGAATGACGAGCACGTCGTCGTCCATCACCCAGAACCACTGGGCGCCTAGGTCGTAGGCGCATTTGGTGCCGGCGGAGAAGCCGCCCGCGCCGCCGCCGTTTTCGAGTTGCGGCGCGTAGATGACACGGTCGGTGCCACCCTTTGCATCGGGCTGCTCAGTGTCGATGCCCCACAGGTTGGCCAAGCGCTCGTTGAATGCGGTGCACATGACCTCGGTCTCGCGCGAATTCTCGTTATCGACAATCACGATGCGCCAGGGCGTTGCCGTGAGCTCGGTCATGGAGTCGAACAGGTTGGCCAAGAGTTCCTGGCGCTTGTACGTAACGACAACGATGGCGAGCTTATCGATGGGAGCGGGAAGGGTTGAAGGCATGGGGCAATATATCCTTTCACGCGCGGCGGGCGAGCGCTGCGCGGAAGCTATCGAATACGTCCTTGGGACTGTTCTATTGTAAAGGCTCACCGCACCTTGTCGGCAAGCTTTGAATAAAACGCAGGAACCTGCCACGGGTGTAGCGGCTTTGGCGTCTGACGGCAGCGTGTCTATTGCCGCTTGAGCTTGCGAGCGATAAGGCTTCTAGCTGCATCGATGATGAGAAGCGCCAGAGCAAAGACGATGCTAATGACGGTACCCGTGACGATACATATAGCTGCCGGGCTGTTTTGGCTGACCAGTATGTTTGCGAGCAGGGTGTTGAAGACGGGACGCCACAGGCTACTGGTGAGCGACTGCATCACATAGAAACCGAGCGTGGCGGTCGATAAGGTGACGATGACACCTGCATTCCGCGGATTGCCTAAGGCCCTGCGTCGGGTAGCCGCAAAGAGCAGGGAGGCTGCAGCGAGGGCAAACGAGATCAACGAGGTCGATTTGTAGGAGAGGACTGCCATCGCCGTGAGGTTGCCGGTGAAGGAGAGTGCTCCTTCCAGGATGGTGGCGAGCGCCAAAATCGCAGCGAGCGACCGCATGCCCAAGGCGCCCGCCCTGTCCGAATCCATGACATCGGTAACGTCGCGGAGCAGACCGCCGATCAAAAACGCGATTACGTACGTGGCAGCGCTCATGAGCTTCTGGAGCCAAGAAAACTCGCCGGCGCTTGTCGTACTCATGGCGGCTATATACCCGTTAACAACAAATGCGAGGATGCCAACGGCGATGGCCGTCGTCGTGTAGCTCTTCTGGGAGAGTCGACTCTTAGCCAGTCCAAACCATGGCGCCATGAAGACCGTGGCGGCATAGACCCAGATAAACTCAAGGCCTAGCGTGTACCAGTAGTGCGTGCTGAGGGTAACATCGGGAATGGGGGAGACGACCGTGGACCACGAGAGCGCCACGACACAATAAAACGCAGCGGGCATAACAACCTTGCCTAGGCGCTGCGCCGTCCGTTGCATTTGCGACTTCCACGTTGCCCCACCGTCCCAAGCACGCGCGGCCGAAGCGATGAGAAAATAGCCCGAGATCATAAAGAAGACCTCGTTGGCCCAGCAGCCCAGCAGGTTAATAAAACCGAGCACGCCGGAATGGGGGAAGGCGGCAAGCGGCGCGTATTCCGGCAAGCCGACGCAGGTCGCTTGGAAGGTCCACTGAAAGGTGTGAAACACCGCGATGCCGGCGACCGCGACCAAACGCAGCGCTTCGATGGGTATGTTGCGCGCGGCTTTGGGCTGCATGACGTCCTTTCGTATCGGTTTTTCCTCTGCGAGCTCCATAGATTATATAAACGCCGGCTGGCGCGCTGACCCTTTGATACCATGAAACGACAGGTATTTCCTAAGGAGCACATTTGTCTACTAACGCCTCTGGCAGCCCTGTTCTATCGCTGCTTATTCCCATTTACAATGTTCAACGCTACCTGCGCGAGTGTCTCGATTCCGCCCTGGCGCAGACGCTCAAGGATATTGAGATCATCTGCATTAACGACGGGTCGACCGACAACTCGCCGGCGATTATCCGCGAGTATATGGAGCGCGATGGGCGCGTCAAGATGATCGACAAGGCCAACAGCGGCTACGGCGACTCGATGAACCACGGTCTGGAGATGGCGCGTGGCAAGTACGTTGGCATCTTGGAGTCCGATGACTTTATGGCGCCCGACGCACTCGAAAAACTTGTCTCGGCCGCCGATACCAATAATGCCGACTTTGCGAAGGCGAACTTTGACCTGTATTGGTCGAAGCCGGAGGAGCGCCGAGAGCTGATGGAACTCTTTAAGGCTAAGGATTGCAACAAGCCGGTGTGCCCGAGTGATACCGTTGACGCCTTTTCGCTTAAGCCGTCGATTTGGTCTGCGGTGTATCGTCGCGAGTTCTTGAATCGTAATGGCGTCCGATTCTTGCCGACGCCTGGGGCCGCGTTTCAGGATGCCTCGTTTACCTTTAAGGTGCTTGCCCTTTCCGATACGGCGGTTTACCTGCATGACTCCGTGCTTTCATATCGCCAGGATAACGAGGGGTCTTCGGTCAATTCTCCTAATAAGGTTCATTGCGTTAATGATGAGTACGCCGAAATTCATCGCTGGATTGTTGAGGATTACGCCGAGTCGCACTCTTCGCAGGATGTTGCCAAGCTGCTTAGGTTTGCAAATATCATTAAATACGATTCGTATATGTGGAGCTACATTCGCCTGAATCCCAAGTTTTACGCTGAGTTTTTGGACCGTATGGCCCAAGAGTTCCATGGGGCGCTTGAGGCTCATGAGTTTGAGCTAACGGACCTTAAGCCGTGGAAGCGCGCAAACCTGAAGACTATTGTCGACGACCCGCAAAAGTGGCTGGCAGAGTCTTCGGACTTTGCCGGTGCCGGCGCGATGTGTCGCGCGAAGCATTATGCGCGTGTTGGTGGCCCGGGCGTGGTTGTGGCATTCGTCCTAGATGCAATTAAGAAATAGGGGAGTTATGGTAAACCCGAAGGTCACATTTATCGTCCCTGTTTATAACACCCATGAATTCCTGCCTCGTTGTTTTGACTCCCTTTTGAATCAGACTTGTCCAGATATTGAGATTATTGTCGTGAACGATGGCTCACCGGATGGCTCCGCAGCGATTATTGATGAATATGCTCGAATGGATTCTCGCGTGCGCGTTGTCGAGAAGTCTAACGGGGGGCTGTCATCTGCCCGTAATGCCGGCATGGATGTTGCGCGTGGCGCCATTATCGATTTCGTTGACTCGGATGATTACGTCGAGCCTAATCTTGCCGAATTCTTGGTTGGTACGTTTGCCGAGAAGCATCCGGAGATTGTTGTGTTTGGAGCTGAGTGCGAGCCTGCTGAACTGGCCTCTAAGCGCATCCAGCAGCTTCTTTCTCCTGAGGCGTGCGTGTTTGAGTCGTTTGATTCGGCGCTGCTGTTTTCTGCGAATGCGCAGCCCTATGTCTGGCGTGCGGCTTATTCTCGTGAGCTGATTGAGCGTGAGTCTTTGCGTTTTGCCGAAAATGTCCGGTTTGCCGAGGACGTTGTGTTTCAGTTTGAATCGTATCCGCTGTCTGCCAGGACGGTCCTTGCGCCTGATCGGCTGTATCACTATGTGATGCAGGAGAAGTCGCTGACGCATACGTTCAATGCGGGCGTCAAGCGCATGGACAAGGTCGGTGCCCATTTACTGGTGCTTCACGAAGTGCTGGAGCGCTGGGGTAGGCGAGGTCTTTTAGACCTGTGCCCCGGAGAGCTTGTCACGTGGTTCTTGGATTTGGTCGTGTTTGACCTTGCACGATTGGATGTCGAGAATTATGCCGCGGCTGTTGCGAGCGCTAAAGGCGAGTTCCGGCAGTACTTTGGTTCCAGCTGGACGGATCTTCCTTCTGCTACTGTCGTGCGCAACGTGGCAAGAAAAATCGCAGCCGGCGCGGGCGTTTCTCTCATCGACGTCGTTCGCCTCTATCTGTCGACCCGTGGGCTGAAGGCTTGCATCGAGCGGTTTGTTTAGGGGTCAACTATCATGGCTTGGGAGTGCTGCGCGTATGGGATCTGATTATAAGAACATCCTGGTTACGGGTGGTTGTGGTTTTTGCGGTTCGGCGTTTGTCCGCTATGTTGTGAGCAACGTTCCGAATGTGCGTGTCACCATCTTGGATAAGCTGACCTATGCCGCTAATCCTGGTAACATTGCTGGGCTTCCGGAGGACAGGGTTAAGCTTGTTGTTGGTGACATCTGCGATTCGGATTTGCTTGATCAAGTGGTTCCCGGGCACGATGCAATCGTTCATTATGCTGCGGAGTCTCACAACGACAATTCAATCATCGATCCAGAGCCTTTTGTAAAGACGAACATTGAAGGCACGTATCGGCTGTTGGAGACCGCTCGTAAGCATCAAGTTAGGTTTCATCACATTTCGACCGATGAGGTGTTTGGAGACCTGGCGCTTGATGATCCGCGTAGATTTACCGAGGAGTTTCCTTATCGACCGAGTAGTCCTTATTCAAGCTCCAAGGCGGCATCTGACATGCTTGTGAGAGCTTGGATTCGCACCTATGGTCTGCAGGCAACAATTACTAATTGCTGCAATAACTATGGTCCATATCAGCACCCCGAGAAGTTCATTCCGCATTCGATTGCATGTGTCCGGCGCGGGGAGCGTCCCAAATTGTACGGGGACGGTCTAAACGTACGCGATTGGATTCATGCCGATGACCACGCTCGCGCCGTGTGGCTCATTTTGACCAAAGGGAAGATCGGGGAGACCTTTCTTGTCGGAGCCAATTGCGAGCGCAGCAATCTCGAAGTTCTCAAGCTCATTCTTAATGCAATGGGCAAAGGCGAAGGCTTTATTGACTGGGTTAAGGACCGTCCCGGCCATGATCGACGGTACGCCATAGACGCTAGCAAGCTCCGTCGCGAGCTTGGTTGGGCACCGATCCATGGTGACTTTGCAGCAGAGATTTCGCGATTGTGCCATAGCAACATGCTTTTAACCTGATTAGCCTTTCGGGGTTAAGCTGCTGCTGCTCACGAATCTCTCGTCGATGGGGCGCGCTTCTTGGCATAGAGTGTAAGCAACCGTATGAAAGGGGACAGACATGGGCAATCGAAAAGCTATGTTTGCTTCCGTGTTTATCTTGCTTCTGTTGGGAATTTGTCTCGTTCCCGCATTTGCTGAAGACGGCGTGACTACCGGTCAAGATGCAATTGATTCCATGGCTGCAGGACGGTTAAACGAGTCCGAGCTCGTTACCAACGAAGCTATGTCCGTGGACAGCGCGTCCGATTCGACCGATGCTGTGAAACCGGAAAAGCCCAAGTCTGTCTATGATCTTGCTTCCGAGCATGTTGTCGATCTTGCGGACGGACTGTATGCCTTTGGCTCTTCTGCTAACAGTGGATTTGTGCTCGACGTTCCTGGCGGTACGGCGTCTGCTGGTAGAAAGCTGCAGCTGTTCAGCGGAAACAAGACGAATGCTCAGGTCTGGCGTGTGTCTCACGATCAGAATGGCTTCGTTGTCATTGCGTCTGTCAAGGGTTGCACGCTTGATGTCTCGGGCGGTAACGCGAGCAATGGAAATCCCGTTCAACTTTGGTCCGATAACGGCACCCTTGCGCAGCGTTGGATCGCAATTAAAGAGGCCGATGGCAGCTATACCTTTATTTCGGCGCTTAACCAGTCGTTTGCCATTGACGTGGCGGGTGGAGTTGCCGCAAATGGCTCTACCGTGCAGTTGTATGAGGCAAATGGTACGGCAGCTCAGCGATGGGTGCTAACGCCTGCTAAAACTGAGCAGCAGCAACTCGATGATCGGGCGGAGGCGCATCTCGCTGACTTTCCCGATGGAACATATGCTATGTTGGCTTCGAACGATTCGTTTGCTCTGAAGCCGGCTAGTGGCTCTTTGTCATTCGATACGTTTGCTTGCTCTTGTATTCAAACGTTCGATGTCTCAACTACGTCGGACGGGTATCGCACCATTGCGATTCATGGTGCTGGCACGGTTTTGGACGCGACGGGCGGCAATGATGCCAACGGCACGAAGCTGCAGACCTATGCCGCCAATGGAACCAAGGCCCAAAAGTGGATCATCGAGAAAGACGGCGAGCGCTATCGGATCGTGTCGGGCTTGAACGGACAAAAGGTCGCCGACATCCCCGGTGGCTCTATTGTGTCCGGCGCAGGACTTCAGCTTTACAGCGCAAATGGAACAGCGGCCCAATCCTTCTGTTTTATAGATCCGACGGTCGTACGATCTGACCTCGATAGGCTCGCCTCTGATAACCGGGAAGTCGTCAAAGACGGTGACTATGCGATCGCTGCTGGTCCGGACTTGTCTCGAATGGTTCTCGATGTTGCTGGTGGTTCAACTTCTAGCGGCGCAAACGTGCAGATCTATCAATCGAATACGACTGCCGCTCAGCGTTGGCGTGTTTCGCATGACGATGACGGCTACCTCACGATAACGAATGTAAAGTCTGGCAAAGTACTTGATGCTTCCGCGGGCTCAACTTCTTTGGGAACGAACGTCCAACAATACGCGGCTTGTGGCGATGCGAACTATGCACAAAAGTGGATTGCGGTACCGAATGGCGATGGAAGTGTTCGGCTTCTTTCTCCTGTTTGGCAACAGCGCATACTTGACGTTGCCGGTGGCTCTCTGAACTCTCAGACAAACGTGCAGCTATATGCTCCGAATGGAACTGCCGCGCAGCGCTTTACCTTTATTGCCGCAAGCCCTGCGTCAGTTAACCCGTGCGATGACATTTTGAAAGACAAGGGCTGGAGCGTTATTTCGCCCTCCTCAAATGGCTCTGTTGCCTTTGACGTTGCCGGTGGATCATTGAAGAATGGGGGCAACGTTCAGACATATTCCTGTAATGGCACACTGTCCCAGCTATTTGAGGCCGAATACCGAGACGGTTATTATGTTCTTCGTAATGCCGGCTCCGGTAAGGTGCTTGATGTTGCAGCTGGTGACGTTGTCCCCGGGACGAATGTCCAGCAGTGGGATGAAAGTCCCAACGACAACCAACTTTTCAGCGTCATTGCCAATGAAGACGGAAGCTATTCGTTTATCAATAAGGGCACAGGGCTCATGCTCGCTGTGTCCGGTTCAAATCTGGTTGCTGCCGCGCCGGGAGATTCCGTTCAGACGTCGTTTGTTTTTGCCGAGCAAGAAGACTTGCTGAGCGAAGGGCTTTATGAAATCTATCCGTCTGCAAATTCCTCCCATGTGCTTGATGTCGCGAGCGCATCTGCTGACTCCGGCGCCAACGTTCAGCTCTATTCCAACAATGGTTCCTTCGCCCAAAAATGGCTGCTTAAAAAGGTGGATGGAGCGAAGAATACCTATACGTTTGAATCTGTTTGCTCAACTAACAGACTTGCTGTTTCCGGTACTAATGTTTGCACGATGGCACCGGCAGATGTGAAAGCGCAGCAATGGGTGGCGCGAATCGATAGCAATGGTATTGAGTTTTTGTCTGCGGATGACCAAGGCCTTTCGCTTGATGTGAAGGGCGGTAATTTTGCATCGACTTCCAATGTTCAGGTCCACTCCTCCAATGGTTCCGCTGCGCAGAGATTCCGCCTGCGCGCTACTTCGGCAACCATCGACAACGGTACGTATTTCATCCGTATGGCTTCTCACGCGGGCTCGGTCTTAGATGTTTCTGGCGGATCTTACTCGGACGGCGCAAACGTCCAGATTTGGCAGAACAACGATTCGGGTGCTCAAAAATGGAACTTCTCTTGTAACGGTGATGGCTCATGCAACATCGTAAATGCCGCCAGTGGCAAGGCTCTTGACGTAAAAGATGGGGCTGCATCTTCTGGAACCAATATCCAACAATGGTCTAGGGATGGCAGTGCTGCCCAGCGTTGGTTTATCGATTATGTACCCGGTGGATTTAAGCTGTCTTCCGCTCTGAATGGAGCGCTCGTAATCGATGTTTCTGGAGGCGACAGCGCAAACGGGACGAACGTTGCTCTGCATGCAAGTAACGATTCAAGGGCGCAGCGGTTTACCTTCGGTGCTACTACGTACGTGCAACCGCTGCCTGCCGACCAGCAGGCTATGTATAACCGTGCACAGTGGTACAACAGCAACACGGAATGGCTAATTTTGACTGATACCGGCGGATGCCGTACGGGTATTTTTAGGGGCTCTCGTGGTAATTGGAGGCTCTGGTCCTTCTGGCAGTGTGCTCCGGGCAAAAATGGATCACCAACGGTATTGGGCGAGTTCTCTGTTTACGGAAAGGGCATTTCGTTTGGACACGGATATACCTGCTGGTACTACACGCAGTTTTATGGAGACTATCTATTCCATTCGCAGCCTTGTTATACGGGAACGTTTAATGTGAAGGATCACACAATGGGGCGGCGCGCTTCGGCAGGTTGTATCAGGCTTACAACTGATCATGCCAAATGGATTTACGACAACATTCCCTATGGAACGAAGGTAGTTAACTACTAAGGTAGAAGGTGGCTCGCAGCTTGTGAGCCGCCTTTTTTGACGTAAAGAGTTGCATATTGCGCTAAACCACGATTAAATGAACCAAAAGTATAGGCATTTTCACCGCATGTTTGATTGCATGATGCAATGCTTAAGCAATACGAACTCGTGGGGGGATGCATTACGTCGTAGGAGTTGGCGAGACCTTCTGGGGGATGTCATGCGTCATATAAAATGCGCTTGCACATTATTGCAAGCGGGATGTTTACTGGGACTGCTTCTGGCGCTGTCCATCGGGCTCAATTCGGGTTCAACGGCATTTGCCGATACTTCTTCGATTGGACTTTCCGCCGAAGATGCTGAGCATGCCGAGGATGCCGCCGGCTCTGTTTCGGATTCACTTTCGAGCGATATTGCCCAGGAGGGTGAGTCGAGCGACGAGAGCCTCGACAGTGCTTCCGAGGACTCCACTGAGGACGTTGATCTGACTAAATATGCGACTCTTGACGCGGGTACCTATTTTCTTACCTCGACTTTGTCGGGGCATCGAGTGCTCGATGTTACGAGCGGTTCGGTGAGCGCCGGCGCTGCGATACAGTTGTATGGGAGACATGAGACGGCTGCACAGCAGTTTGTCCTTGTTGATCTTGGCGGCCGTCAATACGCTTTTAAAAACATTAAGTCGGGGTTGTTCCTTTGCTACCCAAACGATGCCTCTCATTTCTCGGACCATCCGCGTCTTACGCAGAATACCGGCGATGATGGCGTTTGGGGCTTTGCATGGCATGCTCGACAGGTTGGCGGCGGATTTGTCTTTTCGCCTGTCGCCGATGATGATTTTGCCATCGACATCGCTGGCGCCAGCGATTCCAACGGAACAGAAATCCGTCTCTATCAATCCAATGAATCCGTTGCTCAGACGTTTACGCTCGAGAAGCCCAAGGCTACCATCCTCGCTGAGCTTGCTGCCGCCCACGCCTCCGACTTCGCTGACGGTACCTACTATATTCGCTCGGCAAAAAGTTCCTGGCAGGCGCTTGATGTTGCTGGTGGGTCTAGGTCATCTGGTGCGAATGTCCAAATATATGCTCTCAACGCTACAGCTGCACAAACGTGGAACATCTCTCATGACCAAAATGGCTTTGTCACATTAACCAATAGTGGTTCCGGTCTTGTTCTTGATGTTTCTGGCGGAAGCGCTCAATCTGGAACAAACGTTCAGCAATATGCGTCAAATGGTTCTGCCGCTCAAAAATGGATTGCCGTTAAGGATGGGGACTCGATCAAGCTGGTGTCCGCGCTTGATCCATCGATCTGCCTTGATATCGCCGGCGGCAATACTAGTAGCGGCACGAATGTGAGAACTTGGTCGGATAACGGCACGATCGCTCAACGTTGGACATTTTTCAATTTAGACGTTCAGCGCGAACAACTGGATGCACTTGCCCAGCAAAATGCTGGCAATATTGCTGATGGACGCTATGTCTTAGCACTTGGCGTCGGAGGAGCTAAGGTTCTGGACGTGAACGGCGGCTCTAAAGCCAACGGCGGCAATGTTCAGTCGTATGTTTCGAATATGACAGCGGCTCAACAGTGGGACATTTCGCATGATGAACTCGGTTATTTGATTATCAAAAACGTTTCCTCTGGCAAGGTGCTCAACATTGCGGGCGGTTCTTGTACGTTGGGCACCAATATTCAACAGTATTCATCCAATGGATCGCGTGCCCAGCGCTGGATCGCCGTTCCCTCGGTGCCTGGTGGCTCCTTCCGGTTGCAGTCCGCGGTTCTGCCCGATCTTGTTCTAGATGTTGCAGGCGGATCCTCCTCGAATGGTGCCAATATTCAAACATATGTGAGCAACGGTACCGCCGCCCAAAACGTTCGTTTTGTATCGGCCGTTCCCAATGTAGCCCCGTCCGACGATCTTGGTTTGGACGGCTGGTTCACTATTTCGTTGGCATCGGATTCCTCTCATGTGTTTGATATCTCCGGAGGGTCCTCTTCTAACGGGGCAAACGTCCAGACTTATGCTGCTAATGGCACGTTTGCTCAGGTTTTTAAATTTGTATATGAGCATGGCTACTATCGAATCGTGAACGCCCAGTCTGGCAAGGCTCTCGATGTCTATGGTGGCAATGTGTGTCCTGGAACAAATGTCCACCAATGGAGCGGTGACGGCAATAACGTAAATCAGCTGTTTTCCATTATTCGTAACGACGACGGTTCCTATACGGCAACGAATAAAGCAACCGGATTGGTCCTAAGTGTTGCCAACTCTAATGTGTACGGAGACATCCCGTCTGATTCCGCGTCGCAGCATCTTGCCTTTACAAAGTTGACCTCGCTTTTGCCCGAGGGCTACTTTACCATTTCGAACTCCGCATCCTCCTCTGCTGTTTTGGACATTGCGAGCGGCTCTGCCAGTGATGGCGCTAACGTTCAGCTCTATGGAAGCAACAAGTCGATTGCTCAGAAATGGAAAGTTGCCAAGGTTGCCGACCGTGATAATACGTATACCGTTGAAAGCCTGGTGTCTGGCAAGGTCTTAATGGCAGATGAAGATGGCAACGTCTGCGTCCGATCTTTTGATAATGGTGATGCTCAGCTTTGGACCGCACAGATTGACAAGGGCGGTATCAACTTCGTTAACGTTGCAACCGGTAAGGTCCTCGATGCCGCAGGTGGCTCAACAAGCAACGGAACTAATATCAGGTTGTATGATTCGAACGGCACCTTGGCACAGTCTTTCAAGTTGTCTGCCTGCTCGTTAGTTGATTCGGGTACCTATGTTATTGCCGCTGCTTCTAACCGTTCAAAGGTGCTAGACGTGGCGAGTGGCTCTCGTTCAAACGGAGCTAACGTGCAGCTTTGGTCTTCCAATGATTCTGGCGCCCAAAAATGGAACATCAACGTTAACTCGGATGGAACCATTTCGATTCAAAACTGCCGAAGCAAAAAATATCTCGATGTCCTGAATGCTCAGGGTGCTTCGGGCGCTAACGTTCAGCAGTGGCAGGGGAATGGAAGCTCCGCTCAGCGCTGGCGTGTTGACTACGTAAACGGCGGCTCCTTTGTCATTCGTTCTGCGCTTAACGACTCACTTGTTTTGGACGTGAACGGAGGTGCGCTTAATGATGGAGCCAATATCCAGATTTACGCTGCTAATGGCTCCGACGCGCAGGGATTCTACTTTGCCCAGACGAGCTATACGCCCGAGGCGGTAGATCTGGCTGTCCCAGTTTATAATCAGTACTCCGTTGGTCTTCCCAATGGCTGTGAATCGGCGGCTCTGACCAACGTCCTTAACTATTACGGTTTTGGTGTTGGTCCGTGCGAGATGGCCGATCGATGGATTCCCCGTAGCTCTTGGGACTTTGTCTGGTGCTTCTGGGGAGACCCTCACAGCCCTAACAATGGTAACGAGATCTGCGCTCCTGGACTCAATAAGGCTGCCAATAATTTCCTAGCAAGTAGTGGGAGCAACCTGCGTTCGTACGACGTGTCGGGAACCTCTCTGTATGACCTCTGCAATTACCTTGATGATGGACATCCGGTCATTATTTGGACTACCGTTCATCAGGGCAACGTTGGATATATCTATGCCCGACAGGGTGGATATTTTGCTTGCGTTAACTCGCATACGGTTGTTCTGAAGGGTTATAACCCTCAAACAAACAAGGTCATGATCTCCGATACCATCGATGGCTATACTACTTACGATCGCGATTGGATTGCTTGGGTTTACCAGCAACGAGGTGCGCAAGCGATCGTTATTAAGTAACCAATTGCATCAATATTGCGGCTCGTATCAACTATTATAGATTCAGTGTTAATTTGAATCGGGGGTCTGATATGAGTTGCAGCCGATACGCCCGTGGCCTAGCTGCTATTTCGGTAGTGGCTTTGGCTGCGGGTCTTTTTATTTCCTCCGTTGGAGTTTCTCCATTATTTGCCGATGAAGTGTCCACAAGCGGATCCGATGCTAATCGAGTAATCGAATTGGGTGCTGCCGATGACGGTGACGGTAGCTTCGCTCCGAATAGCTCGATTGTGCTATCTAGCGAGGGGCGATCTGAAGACTCGTCGACATCTGCCGTCGAATCGGCCGATGGTACGACGCCTCAAGATGTTGAGAGCGTTGAGGATTTAGCCTTCAAAAACAAGGGGACGCTTTCTGACGGTGCGACATATGTTTTTGCTTGCAGTAATTCCTCGCGCAAGGTGTGGGACGTTGCGGGCGGATCTTCCTCAAATGGCGCTAATGTTCAGATGTACAACTCGAATATGACTAAAGCTCAGCACTGGTTAGTACATGAGGACGAGAACGGCTTTTTAACGTTCGAAAACACCGGTTCCGGTTTGGTGCTTGATGTTTCTGGTGGTATAGCCGAATCGGGTCGTAACGTCCAGCAGTATGTGGCTAACGGGACGCGCGCGCAAAAGTGGATTGCCGTTAAGGACGCCGATGGAGGCTTGACGATACATTCCGCCCTTAACTTTGATTACGTGCTCGATATCGCGGGCGGTAGCTCTGCTGATGGGGCTAATGTCCAGCTATATAAGGCCAATCAGACCGCCGCACAGCTGTTTTTTGCAATCGACTCCAATCCGGTCGTTGACTCTTTAGGACAGAACGTCGCCGACGGTGTTTATTGTTTTGAATCTGCCGGGTTGGTGCTCGATGTGAAAGGCGCTTCTGCTGAGTCCGGTGCGACTCTTCAGTCGTATGCAAAGAACGGTACCGTCGCGCAGGCGTTCCGTCTTACGTATAACAGCGCATCCGGCTATTACACGATCGCTTCGCTTGTTTCGGGCAAGTTGATTGACGCCGATTACGGTAGCGTCGTACCCCGCGGCGCCGCCCACCTCTACGGATCTCTTGATGACGCTGGTTCATATACAAAGAATCGTTTTTGGATCCTCGAGCCTTCTGGTGAGGGATTTACCATTAAAAACGCTGCTAATGGGTTATATCTTTCGTTCGAAAGTGGCGTTGCCGTTACCTCTACTGATGCTGCGACCTGGACTTTGACGCAGACGAAGGGCTTTACCTGGACGCAGGCTGATATCGACGCCTTTGCTGCTGCGCAGGGCTTGCAGATCCCCGATGGAACTTATGCCCTCGGTATGGACTCATCACCGCGAAGTGTTGTCGATGTTTCTGGTGATTCTGCTTCGAATGGTGCCAACATCCAAATCTATGCCTCCAACAACACCGCAGCTCAACGCTGGGTTATCAAGAATGCGCTCGACTCAAATGGTCAGCCTACCGGCTATGTGACGATTGCTCATGCGGGGACCTCTTCAGCCCTCGATGTCACGGGTGGTGGTAAAAAGTCCGGCAACAACGTTCAGCAATATGCCGTGAATGGCACCGCCGCGCAGCGTTGGATTCCTGTTAAGCAGACAAATGGGTCATTCGTGTTTTATTCCGGCCTTGGACGAAACCTTGTTTTAGATGTAAACGGCGGAAGTGTCTCTAATGGCTCAAATGTTCAAATTTGGACAGCAAATGGCTCTGCGGCTCAGCGTTTTATTGCCATCGATGCTAATCCTCATGTCGGAGCAGGCACCCAATCGGTTGCGGATGGCATGTATCAGATCAATTCCGTTTCCGATTCTTCTACATGCCTTGACGTGGCGGGAGGTTCCGTCTCCAACGGCGCCCGAATTCAAACGTATGCCACAAATGGCACTATGGCTCAGTGTTTTAAGCTTTCGTACGATTCCGCCACGGGTTTCTACTCGATTCGTTCCGCGAAGTCTACCAAGGGACTTGATCTTGATAGCGGCGATATTATTCCTGGTGCTAAAGTTCAACAGTGGGATTATCCCGGGAATGGTTCGAATCAACAATGGCGTATTGAGCCTGTTGGATATGGCTATTTAATCCGATCTGTTGCAAGCAATTTGGTGCTGGAACGCAAGTCAGATGGTTCCGTGACGACCGCAATCGAGTCTGGTAGCGCTGCACAACATTGGACCTTTGAAACCTTCGCCGTTTCGTTCAGCGAGGGCTGCTATTCCATCCATTCAGATTCTACGGGTAAATATCTTGACGTTACCGGTGGTTCCTATGCAGACGGGGCTCCGCTGCAGGTTTATACGGGAAACGGTACCCTGGCTCAGAAATTCTGGGCTCGTAAGGATGACCAGGGCTACTATTTCTTCCAATGTGCCAATTCTGCCAAGTATCTTTCGGCTCGAGAGTCCGATGGTGCCATTCTTCAAATTTCGGATAAAGAAGCCGACGAGGTCAAATGGTCGATTGAAATCTGCTTTGGGAAGGGGGTTGAGCTTAAGAATAAAAAGAGCGGTAAGGTGCTGTCCGTCTCTGGCTCTGGCGGGTCTGTTGTCTGCGTTGACGAGAACGGGTCTGCAGCGCAAGGGTGGACTATTGCGTCCGTCCCCCTTATTTCTGACGGTTTCTATGAGTTCGCTCCCATGCATGCGATTGGACAACGACTTGATGTGGCTGGTGGCTCTCGCTCGAATGGCGCAAACGTTCAAATATATGCTTCTAACGGTACGTTAAGCCAGCGTGTTTGGGTCCGTAGCGTCGGCGGCGGCTGGTACTCGCTTACGGCTTGTTGCTCTGCTTACCCACTTGATGTTCTCAACTGTTCCAATGCGGATGGCGCTAATGTTCAACAGTGGCAGTGGAATGGGTCGAACGCGCAAAAGTGGCGTTTCGAAATGGGGGAGCGTGGAATCAAGATTGTTTCGGCTTGCGGCAATAAGGTCCTGGAGGTAAGCGACGGGGCCACCGTGAATGGAGCCAATGTCCAGCTCTGGTCTTATACTGGCTTCGCTGCTCAGTCTTGGCGCGCTCTTTCTGCCGAACGTCCTGCGAAGATTGGTTATCAGAACCCTGCGAACTACCCCCAGGTAAGTAGCTTGACGGTAAGGCTTCCAAGCTATTGTACGGGCGAGTTCACCTATGTAACGCCGTCTCGTATTGCGATCGATGCCACACGAGACGACTGCGTCAATGCCTTTATCCAGCGTGCCTATGGGTATGTTGGTACGAGGTATATCGAGCCCTACTCTACCCCGCCTGGTGGCGCCGTCGATTGCTCTGGCTTTGTGTTGCAGTGCCTCTATGCTACGGGTATGGATATGGGTATCTACAACCCCTATAACCATCGTTGGCTTGCATGGCAGACGTCCAACTCTATGAATTGGTACAATAACGGTACATTTTTGCCGGTAGGCGTTAACAGCATGCAGCGAGGTGACGTTGTCTATTATCGTGGTCATATCGCTATCTATCTGGGGGATGGGCGCATGATTGACTCCTGGCCGCATCAGGGCGTCGGTGTCCATGGTGTTTACGAGCGCGGCAATCCCATTGGTGCTGCACGCCCGTTCGTATAGTCCTATTTCTTTAATCGAGGTTTATTAGAGATTAAAAAAATCAGTCCTGTTCGTGCCGTTAATTCCTGCGTGCTTCGCGGTCGCTGCTTTGTGCTCTCCCATTCAAGTTTACTCAATTGAGTTGGCTACTCCGAATGATGAGGCCCTAATTTCTCCGGTAGTGTCTACTGAAGATGATTCGATTGAAGCCGATGGTGCTTTTGGAAAGGATTCCTTGGGGTCCACAGGAGATGCTGGCGATATCACTCCTGCCGATGCACAGACTCCTGCCGTGGGTGATGATGAGGCTGGCGTTCCTTCTCCTGTTTCAGATGTTCCTGCTGAGCCTTCTGCCCTGCCTTCGAATCCGCAGATTTCCGACTTTCCTTCAGCGGATATCGATGAGGGCGTCTATGAGATTTCTAGCGCCGGCTCTAATAGGGTCCTGGATGTCTCGGGCGGCTCATGCGATAACGGCGCCAATGTCCAGCAATATGTTCTCAACCATACGAATGCGCAGCTTTGGGATTTTGTCGCCCGTCAAGATGGCGGCTATTTTATTAAGTCCGGCCTTGGCGACTAAGTGCTCGATATTTCTGGCGGTAGCGTTGCCAATGGGGGAACGCACAGGTTTATAGATGGAACGCTACGAATGCACAGGTTTGGAATCTCGTTAAGATCGCTCAGACTATCGATGACGGACTGTACGAGATCTACTCTCGCGTAGACGGTAACCGTCTCATCGATGACTCTGGTGGATCGAAAACGGACGACGCTAAATTGCAGGTTTGGAACCGTAACGGCACTTTGGCACAGAACTGGTTGATTAGTGTCTGCGACGATGGGTCGGTTCTTATCAAGGGTGCAAATTCGGGTAAGTACCTTTCGCAAAGTGACGGCAAGCTGATGAGTGTTAAGGAGGCGGCGGAAGGTTCCCACTGGATTCCGCGCGTGTCTCCAATGGGCGGTCTTGTTCTTGTGAATGCGGTTTCGGGCGCTGTGATTGACTTGACCGGCGGCAATGCCGCTGCAGGCACCGCGATTCAGATGTACGCCAATAACTTTACGGTAACTCAGGCATGGCGTTTTGTTGCGGCTTCGCTTATTGATGATGGCGTCTACGTAGTGGTGAACCAATCGAGCGGTAATCGTGTTTTGGATGTTGCTGGCGGATCCAGCAGTGCCGGAGCTCGAGTGCAGCTATATACCGCTAATGGAACGAACGCGCAAAAGTGGTATGTCCGTTATTTGGGAAACGGTGCCTACAGCCTGACTACCTTTGTGTCTGGGAAGGCGCTCGACGTGCCGAGCGCTAACGCATCTAATGGCGCTTCTGTTCAGCAATGGGACTGGAATGGTTCTGATGCACAAAAGTGGCTGCTTCGCCTTGCCGATGACGGCGGCATCGCAATTTATTCGATGCTCGCTGACGGTTCTTTCGCGTTGATGAACAGCGATAACGGTCTTGTTCTTGGCAATGGTGGTAGCGACTCATGGCGCTTTGATACTACGATTGTTTCCGAGCAACCTTATGCTGACGCTAACGGCGCGCAAAGGCGACTCGTCGACATTGCATACTCCACTCCTACTCCTGGCGCAAATCTATGTTCCGAGTGGATTTCAAGGGTGTTTAATGCGGCCGGTTATGGCTATGCCTACGGCGATGCCTGCGACATGTTTTGGGCTTATTGTCACGACAGCAACCGCGCTAATTTGAAAGTTGGTATGATTGTCGCTGTCCCATCCCACTCCCACAATTGGGCGGGCTCACGGTGGGGCCATATTGCAATCTATATTGGCGATGGCAAAGTTATTGAGAACATCGGTCGAGTTAACGTTCGCGGGCTTAATGACTGGGTCAATTATTATGGAACCACGTATACGCCGCTTTGGGGTTGGTATCGCAATATCGCCCTTTGTTAGTTTGGATTTAGGTTGATGGTTATGCGTAAGAAAACTTGTCTCGCATCGTCGCTATTGGTTGCCCTCGGTCTGCTTTGCAGCCTGGGGGCAACCCCTGTTTTTGCCGACGATGGTTCGCTCCCGGTCGATGCATCTCTCGAGGAGCGTCTTGCCTATGGTGAGGCGCATCCCGCGGATGATTCCAACGACTATACCGCCGGTAGCTCGATGGAGGGTGAGCCGCTTGCCGCCGCGCTCGATGATCGTTCTGCAAGCGGGTCTCCCTATTGGGGCGGCACGAACGCTTCTAAAGTGTTCTATAACGGGTATGGCGAGGCTTTTGCGTCTCCGGCGCTAAAGGTCATTGACGTTTCTGAGTGGCAGGGGTCGATTGACTGGAATAAGGTTCAAAATTCTGGCGTTGATGCTGTAATTTTGCGCTTTGGTTATTCGACGAGCCATTTTGATAAACAATTTGAGCGCAATTTGCGTGAGGTTCGCCGCTTGGGAATTCCTTTTGGCGTGTATATCTTTAGTACGGCTCAGAATTCGAATGATGCCGCAAGCGAGGCGTACTTTACCCAACAGATCGTAAGTAAATATAGCCTATACGATCTATCGCTGCCGATTTTTTACGATTTGGAGTCGTTCTACGACAGCAAAGGTAATGCAATATCTCCTAATAGCGCATCGGCGTACGAGGGCATTGTGAACGCGTATTTTAATACGCTTTCTGGTTTTGGCATTAACAACGTATCCATTTATTCTGGTCGTTGGTACGCGGATACCTATCTCAAAGCTGCAAGTGTGCGCCCCCGCGTGTCTTGGATTGCGGAATACGGCCCCAAGCTCAGAACTTCGTTTAGTTGCGCCGGACAGTACGGATGGCAGTACACTTCGTCGGAGCGACTTGATGGCATCACTGCCAACACTGTTGACATGAATGCTTTTTCCTCGGCTGATTTTGTCAACGTCGTTAATCTGCCCGATTATGCTCTCGCGGACGGGACTTACTATATCGATTCGATAGCGCAGGATTCCTCGAGCGTTACTGTTGGTGATGACGGGCAGCTTTCTTTGTTCCATGCTCAAGGGTCTTCAAATCAGCGCTTTCGTCTTGAGTCGGCTGGTTCCGGGGCCTATCGAATTAAGAGCGAATCTACTGGACAATATCTATCCGTTGAGGGCGACAAAGCGCAAAGTGGTTCTTCGGTTGTTCAGGCCACTTATGCTCAAGACAGTCGTCAGCTTTGGCATATTCGTGTTGCCGATAGCGGATTTTATATTCAGTCCGCTCTGGGTAATTGGGTGCTCGATCTTTGCAGCGGTAGCACTGCGGATGGCACTTCGGTTAGGATTTGGGCTCCGAATAAATCGAATGCCCAGCGTTTTACTCTCGCTTCTTCCTCGACCGTAGAGACCGGCAAAGCTTTTGTTATTAAGAGTTCGCTCAATCCGCAGCTGGTCATGGATATCAACGGCGGGTCTTCTGATGATCGTGCGCGTCTTCAGGTTTACACTGCCAACAACAGCCAGGCGCAGATGTTTACTTTTAAGCAGGTCGGTAATGGCCTGTACGAAATCGTAAACGTTAACTCTGGCAAGCCCTTTGAGGCTCAGGGCGGTTCCGTTTCCAACGGCGGTGCCATTTCTCAATACTCTTCTAACGGCACCAGTGCACAGCATTGGTCTGTTATTGACTGTGGCAATGACGAGTATTCATTCATAAACTCTAAGTCCGGCAAAGCCATTGATGTTCCTGGCGCCAATGGCGTGAGTGGGTCCGCGCTGCAAATTTATACCTATAACGGATCTGATGCGCAAAAATGGACGCTCGCTTCGGCACGCACCGTTCGTCAGCAGCTTGACGATCTTGCCGCTTCTAGCAGGGGACTTGTAAAGGAGGGCACTGAATACGCCATCGGTTCTTTATCCGAGCGCCAGGTCCTCGATATTTCCGGCGGATCTACGAATTCCGGTGCAAATCTGCAGGTGTATGCATCTAATGCTACGCCGGCTCAGCGCTGGACGTTTACGTATGACAAGAATGGCTATGTAACCATCACCAATGTAGGGTCGGGCAAGGTTTTAGACGTTTCCAGCGGGAGCAAGAAAGCCGGCGCCAATGTTCAGCAGTACGCGCCTAACGGCTCTTGGGCCCAGAAATGGATTCTCGTTGATTGCGGAAATGGTTCCGTTAAGATTTGCTCCGCGCTTAAGACCGGCTTTGTCTTGGATCTTGCATCTGGGGCTACTTCCAACGGGACGAATGTCCAGGTCTTTGATGATAATGGTACCGATGCCCAGCGGTTCTGCCTGTATACAGCCGGAAATGTCTCTAATGGTAAATCAATTGATTCTCAGTCTGCTATCGTAACGGCTTCTGATGGTCGTGTTTTTGATGTGACCGGCGGTAGCATGGATAGCGGTGCCGCTATTCAGCTATATAACCCTAATGGGACTATTGCGCAGGGATTTGGCTTTGAATACGATGCCGACAAGGGTCTTTACGCAATCAAGTCTGCAAAATCCTATCGCTATCTCTATGCCCAGGACGGGGATATAGTTCCCGGCGCTGCCGTTAAGCAGGGGAGTGCCTCGCCCTCGTCGTCTAATTATTGCTGGGCTATCGAAGATACTGGTAATGGCTCGTACCGTATCGTTAACGATGCTTCTGGCTGTGCTCTAGGCGTAAACGCCTCCGGTAAGCTGGCAACGGTTTCCAGAGGCGATGCCCGTGAGCTTTCGGTCGCATTTGCACCTTCTGGCTTTAAGTGCTTGCGCTCCGAGCAAGACGCTGAGGCCACGGCACACGTATCCGATTTGGCAGACGGCGAGTATCTCATAAGCTCCAGCAAGAACCACTCGTTTGTCTTGGATGTTACTGGCGGCTCGAAAGTCAATAGCGCCAATATCCAGCTGTACAGGTCGAATATGAGCAATGCTCAGCGTTGGGTCGTTTCACATGACGACAAGGGCTATGTTACGTTTACGAATGTTGGCTCTCATAAGGTGATTGATGTTGCTGGAGGAAACGCTTCCGCTGGAACAAACATTGCCCAGTACGCCTCCAACGGCACGTATGCTCAAAAGTGGATTGCCGCCAAGCAGCCTGATGGTACGTATCTCATTGAGAGCGCCCTGAGGCCCGGATTTTATCTTGGATCGAGGGGGTCCGGCGTATCCAATGGGGTAAACGTTGAGCTGAGCTCTAATGAGGGTGCCTCTCACTTTGCCCTGTTGAGCATGTCCCCGTCGGTCGCAAAATGCGGCGATATTCTTCTGAAGGGTTATTTCAAGTTAAGTCGCGCATGTAGTTCCACCGCTAAGGTCATTGGCGATGCCTGTAGCTTAAGCTCGAACGGAGCGATAATTTAGTTTTGTAACAGCAATAGAACGCTTCCTCAGCTTTTCAGCTTCGAATATTGCGATGGCCGCCATGCTATCTGTAATACAAAGCCTCAAAGGCGCTTGATGTAAATAGGGGTAATTTTAGTCCAGACGCCAATGTTCAGCAATGGCCCAGCGATTTTGAAGAAACGAATTGGCTATTTGATGCACTCGATAATGGCGATGGTGCGTTCTCCCTTGCGAGTATATCAACTGGCTTAGCTTTTGATGAGGCTCAGGCTATTTGGATGCATGTCTTCCCAATGGAACCGCCGCTCAAAAGTACTTGCCTCATCGGGTTAATGAGTTTTTGGATGAAGGCGCCTTTTCTTTCGAGTCGGACACGAGCTCAAGAGTCCTAGATGTTGTCGGCGGTTCTATGAAGGATGGTTCTGCGGTCCAGCTATACACAGCAAATGTATGCGTTCTCAAAAACGGTATTTGAGCAAGATAACTGGGCTGCAGACCTAATACGAGATTAAGTGCATCGGTTCTAGAAAAGTGTTTTCTCTGACTGATGGGGGGGGGCTGGTTCAGCTGATATCCAGCGGTGCTGACTCTCAGCGGTGGCTTAGTGCATTGTCTTGCGGTAAGATTGCCCCGCAAAAAATAGCTACAGGTCAGCGTCTCTGGGCTTCCGGCTCCTCTGCGTCCTTAGGAATGGTCGATCGAGCATTTGGGGACTACGGCCAATACACCTTAGTATGCTACTCTAATTACAAACACGCAATCTAAGGTTGTGCTCGCTAGATCAAAAGGGTGGAGATATTTGACGATGGGGGGGATAATGTCGGAATTCACAAGTGGTATTCATCGACTAGCTGTCCTGCAGGTACGAATGTTAACTGGCTTGCAGTAAAGGCGATTCAGTATTTAGGTAATTAGAACCATTTTGAGAGAGTAGTTTATTCAATGCGGTCCTCAAACATAAATAGCAACGAAGTTGGGCTAAATAAGTTTATTCTGCTCCTGATCTTGTCTGTAGCCTCTGCTTGCGCACTTTCGTTTAAGGTGCTTGATCAGGCACAGACTTTTTCACTCCGGCAATTGCTCCTCCATGTTTGTGATGTGATCGGAAGCAAAGGGGCCCTTTCTCTTACTATTGTCAGCGCGGCTCTTTTTTGCTGTGCGTTTTTTGGTGAGTCATATTTTGCCAATTTGAGTCGAAGAAAAAAATTTCTAACCGTATTCTTTTCATCTGTGGTCTCATGCAGCCTCGTTATTCCTGGGGTTTGGGGCCAGGGACAAGAATCGAACGTTTCATTTCCTTGGTATACTAACGTTGATTTGAGTCAGGCAAGTGTTTATTTAATTGTTCTCTATATTGTTGAAATTGCATTATGCACCTGGGCATTTTCAATAATAATCGCGTCGGTAATTCGGGCTATCAAATCGGAGAATATAAAGATTGTAAGCTTTAAAGCTCAAGTTTATTTAGATAGAATTAATTTCAGCTTAAGTTCCATCATTAAATTGGCCTTAGTGATTTTTAGTTGTTGGATTCCAATTCTGGTTATAAATGGACCAGTTTGCATTCCGATGGATTCCATGGTCCAGCTAATTCAAGTTAGAGGTTTTCCTGCATGGGATCCTATGATGATGACCCCGCTTCCTGGATATTGGTTCAGCGACCATAATCCTGCGTTGGATACTATTATCTATGGGGCATTTGATTTCTTTGGTCGTTTGTTAAATAGCGAGTTATTTGGATTGGCTCTGTATACTTGGGTTTGGGCTTTTTTTGCTTCCGTTTCGCTTTCAGCTGAGATTTTATGGGTGAAGTCGCGTTTTAAGTTGCCAACGAGTGTCTTATTTATTTGCGTGGCTTTAGTTTCATTCATCCCTGCTTGCTCTTCATACATGACAATCTTGATGAAAGATAGCACGTGGATTCCCTTTTATGTTCTCTGGATGGTGGCTTTTGAGGAATTGTGCTACAGGGTGTATTTAAACAAGAATATAGGGTGGAAGTTTGTACTGTTTTCGGTATGTTTAACAGTTTTAGCTGGATTAACAAAAAAGACTTCCATCTATATTTCTGTACTGTCCCTTTTGACGGTATTGATTTCAGCAAATTCAAACCGAATTAAAATATTGTTCTCATTACTTTTTCCGGCTATTGTGGTTTTATTTTTAGTTCCCTCCTTTTTGTTTCCTTTACTTAGGATTGCCCCCGGTGGTGGTCAGGAGATGTTGGGAACTCCGATTCAGCAAACCGTATATGTCGTTAGTTTGCATCAATCTGAAATTGAAAAAAAAGATATTGATACAATTTCTCGTGTTGTTGATCTAAGTTCGGCAAAACAAAATTGGAACCAAGCGACTGTCGATCCCGCTAAGCAGTCTTATAAATCGCATGCTTCGACGATGGACAAGCTTGCTTTTATAGGTTTATGGGTCAAGCTATTAATTCACTATCCGCTTGATTGTGTAAATGCAGTTCCCTTTTTAAGAAATTTCTTTTTGCTTGGGCCAACTTACTATACAAATGGTGCTTTAAAGAATGGATGGGAGCCGAGTGGCGGATACGCCATTTTGTCCCAATTCGCTGATTGTGAACTGTCATGGACTCAGGAGCATCTGTCTGTTCCCCTAATTAACTTCTTAAATAAGACCCCTGTGTTAATGCTGCTTGGAGCTGAGGTGCTTTATACATTGTGGCTCCCTTTGGCTGTTCTTTGCGCTAATCTAGCCCATCGTAAGAAAGTTTCTATTCCGATGGCCATGCCTTTTCTGTTTACATATCTTACGATGTTGATGCTTCCTGCATACCAAACTAGGTACTCAATATCTTTTCTGTTTTGTTTCATCTTTCTGATCGCATTTGCATTCCCGGTAAATAAAAAATCCCTTTGTTAGGATCTTATTTTGAAGTTTTCAGAGTTTAAAATTCTCGATATACAGCGGAAGACGTCAATACTTGTTTTTGTTGCCCTGTGTTCTTGTTTTATATTCAGTTTCAGTTGCTCACTCGACTCAAATGGTTGCGCTATTTGGGTTCGAAGCTCTGTTTTGGAAATCACGGCCTGGATTTTAGCGGTATCGCTTACCACTTATTTTTATATACTGCATTGTTCTGGCGCTCAATTCGATCTGAGTGTTTACGTAGTTTCGTTCTTTATTGCAATGCTTGATATGCTTGGCGGGTCTCTTCATAAAACGAGTTCCCTTTCGCCTCTATGCGATAGTCCGATTCGAGCTGTGAGATCAATTGCATATGCTTTGTTGTTTACTTGGTTTATCTACATGTTATTTAAAGTTGGAGTTTATTTTGCTTCCAATTTTCAACGATGCAAATGGCTTGCACGGGCAAACAACTGGATTGTGTCGCAGAATACTGTCAAAATTGGTCTGATTTTAATCATTCTTTGGCTTCCGTACCTGATTGTGTTCTTCCCGGGATCCTTGCCGACTGACACAGCCCGTCAACTTGGTCAGTGGTATGGCGCTCGTGGAGTAGCACTTGATAATCATTTTCCCTATCTAACAACTTTAACCTATGCTTTGATTTATAGCTGTGGGCGTTATTTTGGATCAAACGGAGTTGCATCTATGGTTTTTCTGACTGTCTTTCAGACGGTCTGCGGTGCCTATGTTTTTTCTATTTCACTTAAAAGACTTGAGAATGCCTTTCATTCTAATATTGCTTTATTTGCTCTTTTGTTTTTCGGTCTCTTTCCTGTAATACCGAGTTACGTTTTATCAATTAGCAAGGATTATCTTCATGCGCTTGCTGTTCTATATTTCTGTGTCTGTCTGCTTTTGTTTTACCAGCAAGATAGTACAGTCGAGCAAAAGCTATCTATTAAATGCCGTATTGAAATGGTAATTAGTTCAATACTTGTTTTGCTTACGCGAAATAACGGTTTCGTAATTGTATTTATCGGTTTAATCGCATTACTTGCCCTTTCCGAATCAAAGGGATTTAAATTATTCCTAATTATGTTTAATGTTGCATTTTTTGTCCTATGGAATTCTTTTCTTCTCCCAATATTTGGGGTTCTTCCTACTGAATCAGGGGAGATGCTTTCGATTCCAGTGCAGATGATCGGCAGGGTGTATCAAACCGAGAAGGAAGTTCCTGAAGACTTGGATGCCCAGATTAAATGTTTCTTTGATTCCGACGAGTTTGATATTAAAAAAGCATATAACCCTTTAATTTCTGATCCGCTAAAGGGTCACCTTAAGTTTGATGATGAACACTCGGCTATTGATTTTGCAATTCTTTCTCTTAGGCTTGCTTGCCTGTTTCCATGTACATCTTTATCTGGTGCGCTTTGCACGACATTCGCTTATTGGTACCCGTTTACTCAGGGTACGTATTGGATGGAGGATGCTCCTTATTATTCATGGGATCAATGGTCTCTAATAGATGCGGGCTGGTTCGAGGGCTATTCATGGAGCCAAGAATGGAATGATAAGCATTCAGTTGATAGTTTTGCTCTTAATGATATTCACTTGAATAGCGTTGTTTCAATTCTTTATAAACCTGGTTTTTATTGCTGGTTTTATTTAGTTTTGATTTGTCTTTCGTCGATTTATAAGAAATATCAACGGGAAGTTACGATCTTTTGTGTTCCTATGTTCTCACTACTTCTATCATTGGTGGCCGGCCCGTGTGCTTCGCTTCGATATACTCTCCCCTTTATCTTTTCGCTTCCAATTGCTGTTTATTTATTAGTGAATATTGCTGGAGGTAAAAGTGCGTTGCAGGAATAGCAAGATTGAAGCACTCAGGCTTGTATCAATGTTAATGATTGTTGCGGGACACTATTTTTCTGAGGATAACTGGGCATGTCATGCCGATGGATCTCTTTTGCATTCATGGTGTGCGTGCTTTCATAATGCACTGATTATGTTTGGACAAATTGGGGTGTGTTTATTCGTTTTAATTAGTGCATTTTTCCTCTCAAAATCAAACTCTTCTCCTAAACGACGTTTATTTCGGCTCTGGGTGCAGGTGGAGTTTTATTCAGTATCGTCCCTGGTGGTTTTTTCTTTCCTTATCATGTATGGGCTTATTGATCAGGGTTATGCCGAATGGCTCTCCTTTAGGAATGTGTTGACCTCATTTTTTCCAGTTGTTCAAGGTGCCTATTGGTTTATCAGTGCGTTTTTTGTCTTGAATTTAGTTGCTCCATATGTCAATAAATTATTCAATGATATGGATGGCATTGCTGTTCGTAAATTCGCTGTATTTTTTTGTATGATTACATTCGTTTGGAAGTATATTAATCCATCCAACTGCTATTTCAATGATATTTTGTATCTCGTGGCTGTTTATTTAATTGGATATATGGTAAATAGATTTTTGGATCAGTTGCCAAGTTTTAATCTCCTAACTGTTTTTGGAACAATTTGTTTTTGCTACTTAGCGGTTGTAGTTGGTACGCGAGCCATCACTTCCGCAACTGTTGCTAATCTTGGGATGTCCTATCCTTCAAATCTATTTATTGCCGGTCCTGGAGCTTCTCCCCTGCTCTCGCTCGTAGCTGCGTGTCCTCTTTTTATTTACGTTGTTCAAAAGGACTCATCTTTTGAGTCGGATTGGTTTAATCGTATGGTCAACTCACTTGCATCTGCTACGCTCGGGGTCTATTTGATTCATGAAAACATGTTCTTGAAACCCTTTATTTGGGCGACAATCTTTCAATTGTCGGAGCCTGCTTCAATTCTTGGAAAAATCGTTCTTTCCTCTGTTTCTATTTTTATCTTATATACTTTATTGTTGCTTCTATCGTTTGTAATGCAGCGGGTTATTGTTAAACGTATTGTTAATATCGCTTCTATTTCTTTTTTATCTAAAAAGGTTTCCTGATTTCGGAGAGATTGATGTCAAAAAAAATCGCTGTTTTAATTCCTTGTTATAACGAAGCTCTAACAATTGGAAAAGTTGTCGATGATTTTATGCGCGAGCTTCCAGAAGCAAATATCTATGTTTATGACAATAATTCAAGCGATGATACTGCTTGCATTGCTCGTGAACATGGGGCCATTGTTCGATTTGAGCCTCGTCAGGGTAAGGGCAATGTTTGCCGTCAGATGTTTCGTGATATCGATGCTGACTGTTATCTGATGGTTGATGGCGATGATACTTATGACGAGACAATGGCTCGCGCGATGTGTGAGCCGATTCTAAAAGGTGAAGCGGATATGACGGTTGGAGACCGTCTTTCTAACGGTACCTACGCCGAAGAGAATAAAAGGGCCTTTCACGGGTTCGGTAATAATCTTGTTAGGGCAATGATCAAGTGGATCTATGGCTATTCGTTTGATGATGTTATGACGGGTTATCGAGCGATGAGCCGTCCTTTTGTCAAAACTTTCCCTGTATTATCTGAAGGTTTTCAAATTGAGACCGAACTTTCAATTCATGCTGTTGACCGTCGTTGGCGCATCAAGGATATTCCAATTGTTTACCGCGACAGGCCAGCCGGATCTGAATCTAAGTTGTCTACTTTTTCTGACGGAATTAAAGTTGTCTGTATGATTGGCACCTTATTTAAGGACTACCGTCCTCTGAAGTTCTTTGGTCTGGTTTCTGTTCTTTTCCTGCTTCTGGGTCTTATAGCTGGAATTCCGGTAATTGTTGATTTCGCACGCACTGGCCTTGTTGCACGCCTTCCTACCGCTATTCTCGCTACTGCCTTTATATTCCTTTGCGGCCTTTCTTTGACAACAGGGTTTATTCTTGATTCTGTTGCCAAAGTTGAGCGTAAGGAATGGGAACTTAGCGTCTATAAGATTAGCCAAAGTTTCCAAGATAAGGAGTGCTAGATGTCTCATGCTTTATATGGGGTTATCTACGAGGATGTTTTCAACGACGGCTTAATGTCGAGTCGAATTAGATCTCTTGTAGATTCTGCAATTAAGTACAACTCTCTAATCCAGCCTGGTCGTTCGCTTGTCTATCATTTCTATATGGGTGAAAAGTGGCAGTATCCTTGTTTAAATGATCTTTCGACATTAAATGGTGGGCTAACTGTTACCGAGGGACTTCAGCCTTTCTTTTCTGTTAAAGCTGAATCTTTGGTTCAGCCTTTGTCCGAGTATTCACCCCATTATTTCGCAGGCCTTGAGCATATCAAAGACGATGGACATCGTTATATTCTTTTGACGCCTGACGACGCCACCGATGCTGACGTTGAGACACATAACTCTCTTTCGAAGAAGCAGGAGCTTTATCGCAATCTCGAAGCGTGCTGCCCGATTGCTTTTGACGATATTCGCGAAATTCAGCGCCAGCGTCGTTGGAGTAGGGGATTGGGCCCTGTTGATCATTTTGAGGCTCCAGATTTAGCGAAGATTAATCAAGAGCAGGCTACTCATCATCCCTATCTAGAGATTGCTCCCGGAGCCGTTAGGCTCGGGGCTGAGAAAGCCGTCATTATCGGTATGCATTGGCTTCAGGCCGGCGGCGCTGAGCGCTGGGCTGTTGAGACGGTGCGCCTTGTTCGCGAAGCGGGCATGCTGCCTATCGTCATAACGGATCGACCCAGCCATCAGCCTTGGATCGATAGGCCGGAGTTCAAAGATGCCTTGGTGCTGTGCCTTACGTTCCCTATACAGGAGCGTCCAGGCGATGAGCCTTTGCTTCGCTCGCTTGTCGAACAATTCGATATTAAGGGCGTCCTCATTCATCATTGCCAATGGCTTTATGATCGTCTGTGGTGGATCAAAAAGTATCGACCCAATGCGACTGTAGTTGATTCTCTGCATATTGTTGAATATCCCTATGGTGGTGGTTATCCCAATCAGGCGGTTAGCCGCGATGCGTTCATTGATTTACATCATGTGATTTCTCCCCAGCTTGTGTCTTGGCTTGTTGAGTCGCATGGAATTGATGCTAATAAGGTTGTAGACGCTCCGCTTGTTGGGCTTACTGCTAATGGGACTGCTAAGGCGTGCAAGAAACCCGCGTCTAAGAGCAAGCTCACTGTTTGCTTCGTGGGCAGGATTTCCCGCCAGAAGAGGCCCGAAGCATTTGTCCTTCTTGCTAAGAAGCTCGATAAGTGTGCTCCTGGTCGTTTTAGGTTTATCATGCACGGCAACGGTGATTTGGATCCTATGGTGGACAAGATCATTGCTCGTCATGGACTCTCCGACTTAATTGAGCGGAGGGGGATGCAGATTTCTGTCGATAAGACCTATTCTGATTCTGATGTCCTCGTTGTTTCTGCCATTAATGAAGGAATTACTTTGACGACGATTGAATCTCTCAGTGCTGGACTGCCTGTTGTCTCAACTGATGTCGGTTCTCAGAATACGCTTATTCCAACTGAAGCATTGACTCCACGGTCCACTCGCGATTTCATTAAGTGCGCATCGCGTATCCTTTTGAAGATGCTCGAGGATAACGATTTCCGTAAATCCGTCTGGCAATCTGAGATGGATAGGCTTGTGGAGTTTTCAAAGCTAAAAAATGCCAACACCCTCTTTACTGAGATTCTGGGGAAGTGGAGTGATGATGAGCAATAGTCCTACTGTTACCGCCGTTGTGGTGACATATAACCGTCTCGACAAGTTGAAGAATGTTCTTTCTGCCCTTGAGGGGCAGACGCTTCCTCCTAGCGAGCTTGTTGTTGTTGACAACGCTTCGACTGACGGCACCGGTGATTTCCTGGCTTCATATGCATCTGAGCAGCACGGCGGCATGCCCGTTAAGGTTATTTCTTGTTCGGAGAATCTTGGCGGAGCTGGTGGTTTTTCCACTGGAATGAAATCCGGTTACGACAGCGGTTCAGATTTCGTTTGGATCTTTGACGATGACGGCTATCCCGAGCCCGATGCTTTAGAGAAGCTGATTCAAGGCTATAATGGCGCCGTTGATGAGCTTGGTCCCGATGTCCCATACGCTTGCTCGGTCGTAAAGTTTATTGATGGTTCTATTTGCGAGATGAACAATCCCGTGCCCACTTGGGATTGGGGTCGATTGCTCGCAAAGGGGCAAAACTCTGTCATGGTCACCTCCTGCTCGTTTGTTTCGGTGCTGATTCCACGTTGGGTTCTTGAATCTTTCGGCCTTCCTTTTAAGGAATATTTTATTTGGTTTGATGATGCCGAGTACACACTTCGCATTACTAAGACCTGCCCCGGTGTTCAGGTGCTTGACAGCGTGATCATTCACGACATGGCATCTAATAAGGGTGTCAACTTCTCGATGATTGATGAAAAGAATGCGTGGAAATTCTCTTACGGCATTCGTAATCAGGCGTCGTATAGACTCCATCATGAAGGCAAGGCTGCGTATTTGTTGTTTTGTGCCCAGGTTTGCCGCAGCATGAAAGCTGGAGGAGTGACTAAGAAGTTGCAGCGTCAGATGCGTAAAAAGATGCGTGAGGCCATTAAGTTCAATCCTAAAATTGATTATCCTCAGACTATGTAACCATTATTTGTTACACAGGGTTGATTTATTTGGCTCGTCATGTTTATGGCGAGCCTTTTTACTGTTGGTATTTACTGGATTGCATGATGCGCAATGGAGAGCTTCGCTCTTACGGGTATTATTACTCTTAAATTATTGTTGATATTGGAAATGGACGGCGGAGCTGTTAATGATATCTAAAAGCGATCAGGGAATGATTGTCTCCTCTCATGCGAAGAATGAGGTAGAGAAAGATCGATTTATTCTCAAGCAGCTGGTTACCAAGGATTTTAAGATTAAATATCGGCGGAGTTTTTTGGGCGTTGCTTGGTCCGTTTTGAATCCGCTGCTTATGATGATTGTTATGGCTGTTGTCTTTTCGACCATCTTTGCCCAGGGGCGAAACGGCGCAGTGAGTCCTGAGCTTTACCCTCTGTATCTTATCGTGGGTAATGTTACTTTTTCCGTAATGTCGGAATCTACTAACCAGGCTCTCATGTCCATCATTTGGGCGTCATCGCTGCTAAAGAAAGTAAAAGTCCATCGATGGGTTTTCCCTGTTCAGAAGGTGCTCTTTTCGCTTGTTAACTTTGGTTTTTCCCTCATCGCCGTTGCCATTGTTATGATTTGGTTCCATGTTGTTCCCACTTGGCATTTGATTCTGCTGCCCGTCTGTCTCTTCCTTCTCATGCTTTTTTGCATGGGGTTAGGTATGATGCTTTCGGCTCTAACCGTATTTTTTCGCGACATCATGCACTTGTGGAGTGTTGTGATTACTGCTTGGACCTATCTCACTCCCATTTTCTGGACAACAGACTTTATCGGCAAGATGCCGCATGTTGTTCGCATTATCATGTACGCGAATCCCATGTATAACTACATTCAGTTTATGCGCGATATTTTCTTGTTCCAGACGACTCCGACTTTTTTCACGGTTGGTATGTGCGTAGCTTGGGCTGTTGTTGCCCTTGTATTGGGATACGTCGTATTCCATAAGTCAGAGCACAAGTTCATTCTCTATATCTAAGGATTGACCATGCCTTTTTCTGTTAAGGATTACGGGGATCAGCCTCTTGCCGTTGAAGTCAAAGACGTAACTATGATTTTCAATATGGCCTCAGAGTCCCTCACTAATCTTAAAGAGTATTTTATTAAGCTTGCAAAGCATCAGCTCTTTTTTGAAGAGTTTCGAGCCCTAAAGCACATTTCTTTTGATATTCATCGAGGCGAAGTTGTAGGTCTCGTTGGTACAAACGGATCCGGCAAGTCAACCATGCTTAAGATTATCGCCGGTGTACTCGAGCCTTCTGAAGGCGAGGTAAAGGTTCATGGCAACATCGCACCTTTGATTGAGCTTGGTGCAGGCTTTGATGCCGAGCTCACTGCCCGTGAAAATATTTATCTCAATGGCGCACTCTTAGGCTATACAAAAGAGTTCGTTGATGCCAATTTTGACGGCATAATTGAGTTTGCCGAGCTTCAAGATTTTGTTGATATGCCGTTGAAGAATTTCTCTTCGGGTATGGTTGCCCGCATTGCCTTTGCAATCGCGACTATCACTGAGCCAGATATTCTGATTGTCGATGAGACGCTCTCTGTCGGCGATGTATTCTTCCAAGAGAAATGCGAGCGTCGTATCCAGCATTTTATTGAATCTGGTGATGTTACCGTCCTTTTCGTTTCTCATTCTATGGAGCAGGTTGAGCGTATTTGCCAGCGTGCTGTGTGGATTGAGAAGGGTGATCTTAGGATGGATGGTCCCGTGGATGATGTTTGCAAAGCGTATCGAGATCAGTTCAAGTAGGCTATACTTTTCTTGTTTGCTCCATTAGCTCAGTTGGATAGAGCAGGGGACTTCTAATCCCAAGGTCGACGGTTCGAATCCGCCATGGAGCACCCTTTGTATCTCAGAGCCATCTTTATGATGGCTCTTAATCTATTGGAGTATGGAATGGGCTCGCTTTCATCTGTTCGCCTGGAAGCTAATTCTGAACTGCTTTCTTCGAAGTATTCCGAACCTGGTGGCCGACATTCATTAAAACGAGTGCTGACATACGGAACGTTTGATTTGCTTCACTATGGTCACGTGCGACTTCTTCAGCAGGCTTCAAAACTTGGCGATTATTTGATTGTTGGCCTTTCAACGGATGAGTTTAATTCGCTTAAGGGTAAGAAGAGTTTTTATCCATATGAGGTCAGGCGTGAGATGCTTGAGGCGCTGCGGTACGTTGATTTGGTAATTCCGGAAGACAGTTGGAATCAGAAACTGGGGGATATACAGGCGTATCATGTTGATATAGTTTGTATGGGTGGCGACTGGAAAGACGATGAGCGATTTGAAGCTCTTAGACCGTATTGCGATGTTGTTTATTTACATCGCACTGCCGGCATCTCGACTACAGAGGTAAAGAGTCGTCTTGCTCAGTAAAAAAGTCTTCCGGTGCATCTTAATGGTGCACCGGAAGACTTTTATGGCTTGCTAGTCACTAGCAATTATTTTTCTGATTGCATTATTTGCATTTCCACATTCGAGATCATCATGATTTACGTGTTCAAAATGCGTATTGATATCCTTTGGAAGATCGTATATGTTGCCATAACGGCTCCAGAGAAAGATATCAGGATTGCACGGCGCTTTAAGCTGTTCCCCTTCAAATTCTATTTGCTGTGTAGGGTACAAATCTTCGATAGGATAGACCCACTGCCTTTGTTTGCCGTCATCTAGATTATCGATAGACCACATGATGCCGACTGCATCTTTCTTATCACAGATGAGTCCAGCTTCCTTAGACCTTTCTAGGCAGCTGTCAAAGTGTTTCTGGATGTTACAGTTTTTTTCGCCCGAATAGTAAGGTTCATTTTTCCAAAAATCGAGCTCTGAATCTGTTTCCATTTCCTCAACCATTGTCCGCCGTAATTCCCTTTGCTTTTCAGCGTAGTCGTTATCAATCGAGGGTGCCCAGTCATAGATAAACAGATCAAGGAAACATGGGATATCCTCATCGTTATAGAGAAAACGAATTTGACGACAATGCACATAGTGATCATAGACAACAGTAATTTTATATCTACGGTCACTGCGGACAATTTCCTGTAACCTTTCGAGATCATCTCGCATTATGCCAAGATCAGTATCATCGTCCCAAGGTATGAATCCTTTGTGTCTGATGGCACCGATAAGGGTTCCGAAATTAATCCAGTAGTCTATGTTATTGTCTTTGCACAGCGCGTCGAATTCTCCGAGCAATTTTCCGCATCCGAGCTGGAGTAGGCGAAGACCGCCCTCTGCTTTGGGCAGTTCTCTGAAAAAGCGTTTCTTGGCGTCCTGTATGCTCTCGCCCGGTTTCCGATAGTTGTCCCAAGCGAACATCTTCATGTGTTCGTCGTGTGCGTCAATATCGTTAGCGATAGATTCGATCATGGGGATAGTTCGACAATCAAACTTGTAATCGATATTCATGTTAATACCGTTATCGGCGGTCTCGACTCGTTTATAAAGACGCTCAATCTGTTCTTGCGTTTCTTGTTGGAAACGAATGATGTTATCACGAAGGATTTGAATGTCGTTGTGCATGGCGTGTAGGGAACGCGAGGAACCTGGGAGGAATTGTTTAATCTTACTGAGCATAAAAGGCTTCCCTTCATAAATGGCTTCCAATAGCTCATGGCAAATTTGGTGCGTAAGTGGAATTGGAAGGGTTAAAGTGTCTTGATTGTTTGCGTGACAGGGGAATCTTCCTATTAATAGAATTCCAGCTTTTATTGTTTAACTATAAATTATATTATCGACTTTCTCCTATTGTGAATGGCACAAGAACTGTGCTTGGAATATTAATTCCCTTCTGCAGCACAAAGGCCTATTTTAATTTCTAAGTGCAATGCTGCTATTGGTCTAATGGGGCGACGATAATTGATTCAACTATGGTTGTTGCTGAATCAATTGAAAACGTTGACACGGGCTGCCGCTTATTTCCTGAGTCGGTAAGAGGCGCCTTAATACAGTGGCTACTGATCGTTTGTCTTATTTACCTTAGGTTCCCATTCCTTTCGCTCCACCTCGGAGACGGAATCCAATATGAAGCCTGTGGCGGGCGACAATCCGTACAGGAACATAAATGCGACTGCGAGTCTTGCGGTGGGGAAGCGAGGCATCAAACCGGTGGCAAGGTATTCTGTGATGAGAGGAAATCTTATGATAAGACAGATAACCGCAAAGACGAGCGCAACAAGCGAGAAGAATTTAAGCGGACGGTAGTCCTTAAAAGGGTACCGATCATGGCAATGACTCTAATAACATCGCTTATGGTATTGAGTTTGGACTCCGATCCAGCCGGGCGGTCGCGGTACTCGATGGATACATCTTTGATCCGGCAACGATGGTCGATCGCGTGGATGGATAGTTCTGTTTCGATTTGGAAGCCTTCGGAGAGCTCGGGAAGCGTCTTAACGAAGAGCTTGCTTTGGCACGATAGCCAGTCATGACGCCGTCAGAGCTGTAACCATAAATCCACTTGATCATGCTGCGTACAAGGTTGTTGCCAAATTCGTGAAAGCGCGCTTGTTCTCCTCTGCGTACGTTCCGTTGGACAGACGATCACCGACGGTTATATCAGCTTCGCCGGCAAAGATGGGTTTGCACAAATCGTGCACTGACTCCGCCGGATAGGTGTCGTCTTCATCGGCCATGAGATAACAATCGGCCTCGATATTACGGAACATTTGACGGCATACGTTGCCCTTGTCTTGTCGGGGTTCAAATTTTACGGACGCTCTGTGTTCACGTGCAATTTGCACAGTGCTATCAGTCGAATTGTTGTCATAGACATAGATTGTGGCTTCAGGCAGTTCGCGGTGAAAATCGTCTACAACCTTGGCGATGGTCGGCGCTTCGTTGCAACAGGGAATGATTACGGCAATATCGCTTGAATTCACGTTGCTCTCTATGGTTTTGTTTGTGACCGTAAGAAGCATAGTCGTTGGTTATTTAGTCTGGTTTTAATGACTTTAAAACCAGATGGAATTCATTCATGAACCGTGCTTTTGTTTAAACACTGGCCGTAAGACATAGGGATGACTTACGGCCCAATTTGTTAATCTGGACCGTGGTGTGCTTCAATCGTCGCATAAAGAGACCCAGTGCAGCAATTTCACCGCTTGTCGATTTCCGTATTGCTCTAATTGGGCTGTTCGTTCAAGGTGTAGTTAAGTAGTGTTTAGGGGATTAGGTGATTTGATGGTTGGTACTGATGCGGTTCGAATCTGCATTCGAAAACGATCGAGGGGAATGGCACTGCTTCTCTTATTCATCGCGTTTTGCGTAATGCCAACTCAGGCAGAGGCCAAGAGCTATGCTGAGCTTGATGACGGTGTTTACACTATCACTAATGTTATTGCCGATAAATCATTGGATGTTGCGGGCGGTTATTGCGTTAACGGGTCGAACGTGCAGGTTTATGAAGGTAATCATACCTATGCCCAGGCTTGGAGAATTTCTAAGAAAGGGTCCTCTTATTCCATTGAGAATTCGATTACCGGCATGGTGCTTGATGTTGCTGGTGGTTCAAAAATAGCGGGTGCTAATGCGCAGCTATATGATTCGAACAACACGCAGGCTCAACGATGGAAATTTGTCCAGAATGCTGACGGATCGTATTCGATTCGTTCTGACTGCAATGATTTATTTCTTGATGTTTCCGGTGGAAGCTCAAAAAAAGGAGCTAATGTCTGCCTTTATACGTCAAATGGCACCAAGGCGCAAAAATGGAGGGTCGAGCGCGTCACTCAACCTGTTAAAGACGGCTCCTATCGTATTTCTACCGCTCTGTCGGATAAAAAGATGATTGACCTTTGGGGCGGATCTTTAGATAACGGAGCCGCTGTTCAAATCTACGAAGATAACGATTCGTTGGCTCAGGCTTGGAATGTTGTGTTCGATCAGAATACAGGATACTATTCCATTTTCTCTGCGCTGTCAGGTCGTTCATTTGATATTCCTGGTGGTTCCAAGTCTTCCGGCGTGCGCATTCAGCAGTACTCATCTAATCGAACTCCGGCACAGCAATGGCGTCTTTTGCAGACTTCTGACGGTCACATTGAAGTTGTCTCGGCACTAACAGGTAGGGCGTTGGACGTTCCCAGTGCTTCTCTTTCTAATGGCAACCAACTGCAAATGTATCAGGCCAACCATACTGACGCTCAAAAATGGACGTTCAACACGTCTCCAGTAGATCATTCTGGTTCTTTCCAGCTTAAGACAACTGTTGACGAATCAGGTGTTCTTGACGTTTCCGGTGGGTCAAAGGATTCTGGTGCTGCATCGCAGCTTTGGAGTTCAAATCTGTCTCTGGCGCAGAAGTGGGTGCTTGAGCGTCAAGATGATGGCTCGTATACCTTTAAAAATGCCAACTCGGGCCTGTATTTGACGGAAATCGCGAAAAGTGGAATCGAATATCGTAAAGAGCCTTCGGGTTATTCATACTGGATCTTGGATGCTAGCTTAAACGGGGGATATCGTATTAAAAACAAACAGTCCGGCAGATGTATCGATCTTTCCGGTGGATCGAGCGCTGCTGGTAACAGTGTTTCTACGTACTCGAGTAACGGAACCAAGGCCCAATCGTGGTTGCTCGTCCCATGCAATTTGATTGAGAATGGTGACTACTATCTGCTAAACCAGAGTGGCACCAGGCAAGTTCTTGATGTTCCGAACGCTTCGTCTGACGGGGGACTTGCGCTTCAGACGTACGTTTTCAATGGCTCGGCGGCTCAACAGTGGCATCTCGAGAACACGGGCGGCGGTTTCTTTACCATTAAGAACATCAACTCGGGTTTGTGTCTTGATGTTCGCTCAGGCCGTGCCAAATCGGGGACCATTGTCCAGCAGTATGCCGAGAACGATACCAAAGCTCAGTCTTGGAAGTATGTTCCTACTTTCAGCGGTGGTTATATCCAGTCTGCGCTCGGTGACTATGCGCTATCGACCAAGCGCGGGGCCGAATCGGGTGTGCTCGCTATTATTTCTATCGACATGACAACTCCGCAGTCCGAATGGGAGTTTAGGAATGTTAGCAATCCCGGCGATCTTGTCATTTCGCATAGCGCGGCTGCGTCTGAATACAATCTGAGTCTTCGCTCGGACTCGCTTGAAATTGGAATGACCTTTGATCGTTACGGCAATGCGCACTTTGCGCTTCCGTCTGTTTTTGACCTTAACACTGCTCAGCTTGTATACAGCGGCGGGCCGGAGACGTCTATTACCGTAGGAGACTACTCTGTTGGACTTACCGTGGGGTCTTCGGTGACGTTGAGCGATCTTGGCCTGACAAGCAGTGTAAACTCTGATAATCCGATTGCCGTTCGATCCGCCCTTGATGCGGCCGATTTGTTCACGTTTGACATTAAGCAGACCGCTGGCGTGGCTTCGATGTTTATTAGCAGCGACGATCCGGTCAATTATGGGCGTGGCTACATCGAATCGAGTGGAGATCATACTGCAGTTGCTACCGGCTCCATGAAGCTTGTTGACGCCTCCGGCGTCTCTGTGTATGACGGCGCATTATCTCAGATTAAGGGCCGCGGCAACAGCACATGGATGATGGACAAGAAGCCATATCAGATCAAGCTCGATAAGAAGGCCGACCTTTTGGAGACGGGCGATAAAGCGAATAAGAATAAGACCTGGGTGCTTTTGGCAAACGCTTACGATGGAACTTCGATGCGCAATGCTGCGGCATATTCGCTTGCGTCTGCATTGGGAACTCATGCACCGATTGAGTACCGTGCCGTTGATCTGTATTATGACGGACAATACCGCGGTGCCTATATGCTCTGCGAGAAGGTCCAGATCAACTCGGGTCGCGTGGACATCGACAACCTTGAAGACGCTAACGACGCCGTTAATGGCGGGACAAGCTATCAGCTTGTCGAGGGGGTTAACTCTTGCGGTAATCGAATGAAGTACGCTACGGGACTGCAAAATCCCTCCGACATCACGGGCGGCTATCTGATTGAGTTTGATCAGGAGCGCTATGTGAATGAGGGCGCCTGGTTTAGCGTAGATTCGGGAAACGGCGTACTGTACTTTGTGTGCAAGTCGCCTGGTGTTTGGACCAAGGATGAAGCTGAATATTTGAGTTCTCGTTTCCAGGAATTCTTCGATTGCATTCGCAACGGAGGTGTCAATCCTGAGACGGGAAAAACGACGGCGGATTACTGCGACATTGATTCTCTTGCGCGCCTTTACTGGCTCAATGAGATCACCAAGTGCGTTGACGGTTTTAATTACTCGTCAACGTATCTGTTCAAGAATTCTGATACCTCTGGCGACTCGCGGTTTGTTTTCGGTCCAGCCTGGGATTTTGACTTGGCGATGGGAAACGCTCTTTCATCCCAGTCAAGTGACAGTTACTTGTCGCCGCAGGGTTGGCATACGCGCAATGCTCTTTTAGGCTTTCGTCTGCTGCAGGATCCGACGGTTCGCGCTGCTGTTGATGCCGTCAAGCAGGAAGTGCTTGACGAAGCCCGGGGGTGCATCAATGGGCAGGATTACCTTGCGTATGAGTCCAGTGTTGCTACCTCTGTGAACATGGAGTCCATACTGTGGGGTGTCTCTTCTGAGTCTCCCGATGATGTACGCGCATGGCTCAACAGTCGTCTGGATTGGCTTGAGACGGCGCAATAGGGCTTTAGACTGATTTTTTACGTCCGTGTTTAGGGTCTTGTTGTTTTATTTGGCTATTTACTGAGGTCGTTCGACTTGCGTCGGGCGGCCTTTTCTGTTCATGAGTAACTCATGGGCTGGGCCGTTTGCTTGATCGCCGCGAATTTTGGCATCGCGGTGCGCTTGATTGCTCCACAAATAAGCCCGGTACAGCGATTGATGCTGCACCAGGCTTTCTGCTCTTGTGTATATGGCTGTCTGCCTTTGTCGTTGAGCTCTCTACGCCTCAGTCGGCTCCACGCCCAGCTCGTTGCGGACGAGCTCGAAGGCGGCGGCGATGGCCTTGTCCATGTCGTAGTACTTGTAGCCGCCCAGGCGACCGGCAAAGATCACGTCGCCCTCCTGCGCCGCCAGCTCCTCGTACTGCTTGTACAGGGCCTCGTTCTTGGCGTCGTTGATGGGGTAGTAGGGCTCGTCGCCGGGCTTCCAGTCGGCCGGGTACTCGCGCGTGATGACGGTCTTGTCCTGCGTGCCGAACTCAAAGTGCTTGTGCTCGATGATGCGCGTGTAGGGGATCTCGCGCTCGGTGTAGTTGACCACGGCCACGCCCTGGTGGTCCTGCTCGTCGAGGGTCTCGGTCTCAAAGCGCAGGCTGCGGTACTCGAGCGTGCCCAGCTTAAAGTCGTAGAACGCGTCGATGGGGCCGCAGTAGATCGTCTTGGCGGCGATATCGGGCTCGGCGGCGATCAGCTCCTTGTATTCCACGCCGCAGCGCACCTCGACGCCCTCGAGCATGTTGGCGACCATCTTGGTGTAGCCGCCCATGGGGATGCCCTGGTAGCGGTCGTTGAAATAGTTGTTGTCGTAGGTAAAGCGGCAGGGGAGGCGCTTGATGATGTTCGCGGGCAGGTCCTTGCAGTCGCGGCCCCACTGCTTCTCGGTGTAACCCTTCACGAGCGTCTCGAAGATGTCGCGGCCGACGAGCGACAGTGCCTGCTCCTCGAGGTTCTGCGGCTCGCCGATGTTCTCGGCGGCCACCTGCTCGGCGATCTTGGCCTTGGCGTCCGCCGGCGTGACGACGCCCGGCCACATCTTGGCGAAGGTGTTCATGTTGAAGGGCATGTTGTACATGTTGCCGTGGAAGTTGGCTACCGGCGAGTTGACGTAGTTGTTGAACTCGGCGAAGCGGTTGACGTAGTCCCAGACATCCTTCATGGAAGTGTGGAAGATATGCGCGCCGTAGCGGTGCACCTGGATGCCCTCGACGTCCTCGGTGTAGATGTTGCCGGCAATGTGATCGCGGCGATCGATGACCAGGACCGACTTGCCGGCGCGCTTGGCGGCATTGGCAAAGACGGCGCCCGAAAGGCCGGCACCGACGACAAGGTAATCGTACTGGGACATGGATATGCTCCTTTGTATGTCAATTGGACAGTTACTTTAGTTTAGGGACAAACCTTTCTGACTCATTTCCCCCAGTGATTAGTGTAGCAGATACCCTTTCAGCAGCTCCAGCGCGTGAGCGTAGCCTTGGAGGCCTTCGCCGGTGATGGTGGCAAAGCATGCCAGGCGTGCATAGCTCACCTGACGGAAGTCCTCGCGCGTCTCGACGGCGCTGATGTGGACCTCGACGGCAGGGATGGCGACGGCCTTGAGGGCGTCGAGGATCGCCACGCTCGTATGCGTGTAAGCTGCCGGGTTGATGACGATGCCGTCGACCTTGCCGTATGCCTCCTGGATCTTGTCGACGATGCTGCCTTCGTGGTTAGACTGGAAGACCTCGACCTCGTCGAAGTCCTGTGCGGCGCCCGCTTCCTGGCAGATCTGCACTAAGCGGTCGTAGTTGTCGCTGCCATAGATGCCCGGCTCGCGAATGCCGAGCATGTTGAGGTTGGGGCCGTTGATGACGAGTGCTTTCATGGTTGCTTCCTTTGCGGTTGGTTGGCGTGGCCGGTCTTATGGTCTTCGACGTTTGCCCAGATAAAACCTGCCAAAATAAACCTGTCCCTTTTTGGTAGGTTAGAGGGTTTCGACGATGGCGGCCGCGGTGTTGGCGGCGCAGTCGCGTGAGTCGATGATGTAGTCGGCCCAGGCGCGGTAGCGCGGCATGCGCTGCTCGGCCAGCTTGTCGATGCCGTCGCGGGCGGTGATGGGGCGACCCTTGTGGGCGAGTTCGTCGAGCTTGCGGTTGAGCATCACAATCTGGCTGTTCTGGTGCAGCAGCGGGTAGTTCTCGTCGCGCGTGACCACGCCGCCGCCGGTGGAGAGCACCAGGCCGCTGCGCTTGGAGATGTCGGCCAGTGCCGCCGTCTCCTGCTCGCGGAAGGCCGGCTCGCCGCGCTCGACGATATAGTCGGCACAGGGCATGCCCAGGCGTTCCTCGAGGGCGCGGTCCAGGTCGATATGCTCGCGTCCCGTGAGCAGGGCAATCTGCTCACCAACGCGGGTCTTGCCCGAGCCCGGCATGCCGATCAGTGCGATGTTCTGTTCGCGGCGTGACAAGCGCTCCGTTACGTCCAGGATGCGCTCACGCGGGGTGACCTGGCCGGTATAGCGCTCAACGGCTTGCGCCGCCTGGGCCACGAGCATGAGCAGGCCGCCGATGCAGGGGATGTCGCGGCGCTCGGCCTCGAGCATCAGGCCCGTACGGGCAGGGTTGTAGACAATGTCGATAACGCCTTCGAGCGCATCGAGCCCTTCGAGCGTGCAGGGGGCGTCGGGGCAGTGGGGGAACATGCCGGCGGGCGTGCAGTTGACGAGCAGGGCAGCGTCGGACTGCTGCGAGATATTGTCGTAGTTGACCTCGCTCGTGCGGCCCACGGGCACGACGGTGGCGCCCAGATCGCCGAGCACCATACTGGCCGTAGTACCCGCGCCGCCGGTGGCTCCGAGCACGAGAGCCTTCTTGCCGGCAACATCAACCCCCAGCTCCTCGACCAGGCACTGAAAACCGAAGTAGTCGGTATTATCGCCGCGCAGGCGGCCGTCGGGCAGGCGCGTGATGGTGTTGACGTTTCCCATACGCTCGGCGAGTGGACTCAGCTCGTCCAGGTATTCCATGACGGCGCGCTTGTAGGGGATGGTCACGTTGGTGCCCTCCCATTCGTTGCCTGTCATAAAGGCCTCAAGATCCTCGGGCTCGCGCTCAAATCGTACGTACTCGAGCCCCGCGAGCTCCTTGTAGATGGTCGGGGTGTAGCTGTGGCCCAGCACGCGGCCCAGCACGCCGTAGGGGCGGGTTGCGGCGACATCGGTCATCTAGAGCACCTCCGTGTAACTGCCAAAGTAGGTGAAGCTCTCGCACACGTCGTCGATGGAATCGAGCAGGTCATCGAGGGCCTTGCTGCCAAAGGGGCAGTCCAGGTCAAAGTAGAACATAAACTCAAAGTCGTGCCCGGGGATGGGGCGGCTCTCGAGTTTGATGAGGTTGATATTGAGCGCGTAGAAGCGCTCGAGTACGCGATAGAGTGCGCCCGGCTCGTTGGCCGTGGTAATCATGAGCGAGGTGCGGTTGGCGCCGGGGTAGACGCGTGGCTCGCGGCTGATGACGACAAAGCGCGTGTAGTTGTTGTCCGAGTCCTGGATGTTGGGCTCCAGTACCTCCAGGCCGTAGAGTGCGGCGCAGCTGCGCGATGCGATGGCGGCAACATCGGTGCGCTCGGAGCTGGCGACCATCTCGGCCGACATGGCGGTGTTGGGGTACTTGGTGGCGTGCAGGCCGTGCGCCTCGATAAAGCCAGCGCACTGCGCGATGGCCTGACCGTGGCTGTAGACCTCGCGTATGCCCGCGAGCTTGGTGCCGGGCTTGACGAGCAAGTTGTGGTCGATCTTGAGGCGCAGCGAGCGCACGATATGGAAGTCGAACTGGGCGAGCAGGTCGTAGACGGCGTTGACCGAGCCGGCGGTGGAGTTCTCGATGGGCAGCACGCCAAACTCGCAGAAGCCGTCGCGCACGGCGCGCATAACGCCTTCGAAGGTCTCGAAAAACGCGATGTCGGGCACGTCGAAGAGCTTGCACGCGGCGATCTGGCTGTAGGCGCCTTCGACGCCCTGGCAGGCGACGGTGGCCGTCTGGGGGAAAGGCGTGTCAAAGGCCACGGCCGTAGCGTGGGCCTGTTGCGAGACGGTGATGCCCTTGAGTTCGTTGATGTAGCGCTGCTGCTCGGCCTTGCTCATGCTCATGAGGAGGCGGAACAGGGTGATGGTTTGCGCCTCGTAGCGCTCGGGCGCGCGGCTGGCGAGGTTGTTGAGCTTGGAACGCTCACGGGCGGGGTCGAAGACGGCCTTGCCCATCTCGATTTTTGACTTGGCGACCTCGGTGGCAATGTCCATGCGCTCGACAAAGCTGTTGAGGAGCGTGGTGTCGATGCCATCGATGGCCTGGCGGATGTCAGCAAGGTCCATGGAGACCCCTTTCACGTGTCGGGGGATGTTGAGGGGTTGGTAGTTAGCGCTGGGCGGCGTCTTCGAGGAGGGCGTCCCAGATGGCGAGGGCGGCGGCTGCTTCGGCTACGGGGACAGCTCGGGGGACGATGCAGGGATCGTGGCGGCCGTGGACCGAGAGCTCGGCATTTTCCATAGCGTCCATGTCCACCGTCTGCTGCTCGCGGCCAATTGAGGGCGTCGGCTTTACGGCCATGCGCCACATGACGGGAGCGCCGGTCGAAATACCGCCCAGGATGCCGCCGGCGTTATTGGATTCGACCTCGATCTCGCCGGTCTCGGCATCGATTCGATACGGATCGTTGTTCTCGCTGCCGCGCATGGCGGCCACGGCAAAGCCCATGCCGAACTCCACGCCCTTTACGGCGGGAATGCCAAACGCGATTTGCGCGATGCGGTTCTCGATGCCGTTGAACATGGGGTCGCCGATGCCTGCGAGAAGCCCGTAAATGCCGCACTCCACGATGCCGCCGATGCTGTCGAGTTCGTCGCGCGCGGCTAGGATCTCCTCGCGCATGCGGCCGGCTGCGGCGGCGTCAATGCACGGCAGATCGTTCGTAAGGATCGCCTTGCGGTCGGCCTCGCGATAGACCATATCGTCCATCGGCAGGTCGGAGATGCCGCCGATCTGCGCCACATGCGCCATCACTTTAATGCCGCGGGCCTCGAGTGCCTGCAGCGCAATGCCGCCGGCGATGCACAGGGGTGCCGTTAGGCGGCCGGAGAAATGCCCGCCGCCGGCGACATCGTGCATGTTGTGATACTTCACGCGCGCAGGGAAGTCCGCATGTCCGGGACGGGGCTTGCGGCGCAGCTCGGAGTAATCCTTGGAGCGCGTGTTGGTGTTCTCGATAATCGCGGCGATGGGCGCGCCGGTGGTATGTCCATCGACAACACCGGCGATGATGTGGGCGGCGTCGGCCTCGCGGCGTTTGGTCGCGGTCTCGTCGCGACCGGGGGCACGACGGTCAAGGAAGGCCTGCAGCCGCTCCTGGTCAACAGCGATGCCCGCCGGGATGCCATCGAGGGAGCAGCCGATGGCGGGGGAGTGCGACTGGCCGAAGATGCTTAAGTGCAAGACGTTGCCAAAGGTCGAGGACATGCTATTCCTCCTCGAGTGTGACCTTGCCGCCCAGCAGGCGGTAGTGGTCGAAGAAATCGGGATAGGACTTGTTGACGGCCTCGGCACCGTGGATCACGACCTCGCCGGTGGCGCGGCTCGCGGCGATAGCGGCCATCATGGCGATGCGATGGTCGTTGTGCGAATCGACCTCGCCGCCGGTAAAGGCGTCGACGCCCTTGATGATGAGGTCGTCGCCGGCAATGCGCACCTGCGCGCCCAGCGCGGTGAGCTCGCGGGTGGTGGTGACCAAGCGGTCGGATTCCTTGATGCGCAGACGGGCACAATCGCGGATAAAGGTGCGGCCCTGTGCCAGCGAGGCCACGGCCGAGATGACGGGCACCAGGTCCGGAATGTCGTGGGCACTCATCTCAAAGCCGGCGAGCTTGTCGGACTGCACGGTGGCGGCGTTGGTGGAGCGCACGATGCGGGCGCCAAAGCGCGAAAGCGCGGCAAGCACGTTACGGTCGCCCTGTGCGGAGCTTAGCGACACGCCCTCGACGGTGATTGGGTCGGTACCGATGGCGCCGGCGCACAGCCAAAAGGCGGCGTTGGACCAGTCGCCCTCGACGGCCACGCTGCCGGGCGTGCGGTACGAGCCACTGCTCACGCGGAAGTTCGTGACCTCGGGCTGGCCGTCCTTGGCCGGAATGCGCTCGACGTTGACCTCGACGCCAAAGGCCTTCATGGCCTGTATCGTCAGGTTGATGTAGGGGCGGCTCTCGATGAGGCCGGTTACCTGCACGCAGGAGGGCTGGGCCAGCAGCGGGGCTGCCAGCAGCAGGCCCGAGATGTACTGCGAGCTCACGTTGCCCGGAAGCACAAAGGTGCCCGGGCGCATGCGGCCGCTCGTCTTGAGCGGAAAACCGCCCAGACCCTGTAGGTCGCAGCCGGCGGCGATGATCTCGTCCGAGAGCGGGGAGAGCGGGCGGGCGCCCAAGCGCCCCTGACCCACAAAAGTTGCTTCTGCGCCCAGCGCGCAGGCGACGGGCAACATAAAGCGGAGCGTGGATCCACTTTCACCGCAGTCAAGCGTGCTGCCGGCAAGGGCCTTGAGCAGGCCAAACTCAACACTCTTCATGGTGGGGTGGACCTGGAAGCCGTCCTCGACGGTCTCGATGCGAGCACCCAGGGCCGTAAGGCAGCGCACCGTAGCCTCGATGTCGGCGCAGGTGGTGTTGCAGGTGACGTGTGTCTCGCCGTTGGCAAGCGCAGCGCAGATGATCAGGCGATGCGCCATCGACTTGGACGCGATGGCGGGAACGGTGCCCTTGAGCGGGGACGGGGTGATGCGGGCTAGCATGCGGATGCGTCTCCCTTCTGGCCGAGGCCCTCGGCAATGAGTTCGTGGAAAGTGGAAAGCGGTGTGCGGTCGATGCTGCAGCGGCCAATGCCGTGCGGAATCACTAGATCGATGGTGTCACCCGCGCGCTTCTTGTCGTGGAGCGCCTCGGCAAAGACGGTATCGGCATCTAGGTCGCAGCGGGTCTTGAGGCCATGGCGGGCGCAGAGTTCCTCAATACGATCGGGCAGTGCAGCATCGCAAATGCCGTGCAGGGCCGCGGCGCGCGTGATGATGCCCATGCCGATTGAAACGCAGTTGCCGTGTCCGAGCTCAAAGTGCTCGCAGGCCTCGACGGCGTGCCCGGCGCTGTGTCCAAAATTGAGGAGCTTGCGCTGGTAGGTTTCGCGCTCGTCGGCGACGACCACGGCGCGCTTGATGTCGATGTTGCGGGCGATGATGAGTGCTACGCGGGCCACATCGCGGTTGAGCAGCTCCAGCGTGAGCGGGGTCTTCTCCAGCTCGGCGAAAAGCTCCGGGTCGGCGATCACGGCGTGCTTGACGACCTCGCCGCAGCCGTCGGCGAACTGCTCGGGCGTGAGTGTGGCCAGACACCCCACGTCGGCGATAACCACGCTCGGCTGCCAAAAGGCGCCGGCCAAGTTCTTGCCGGCAGCCAGATCGATGGCGGTCTTGCCTCCCACCGACGAATCCACCATGGCGAGCAGGCTCGTTGGGATCTGCACAAACTTGCAGCCGCGCATGTAGGTGGCGGCCACAAAGCCCGCCACGTCGCCCACGACGCCGCCGCCGAGTGCCACGATCACGTCGGAGCGCGAAAGCTCGTGCTCGGCCACAAACTCCAAAATGGCAACATAGGTTTCGGCGCGCTTATGGGCCTCGCCGGCCTCGAAGGTGCAGATGCTCACCTCGTAGCCTGACGCCTCCAGGCTCTGCTTAACGGGCATCTGGTAGAGCGGGCCCACGTTGGTGTCCGTCACGATGACGGCCTTGGTGCCGCCGGCAGTGGCACGCACGAGCGGTCCCGCCTGCTCCAGCAAAAACGTGCCAACATGCACCTGGTAGGGGCGTGCAGTGTCGATATCGATGGTAATCGCCATAAGCTTCGGTCCTTTCGACCTGGCGTGATGGGTTGTCTAGTGGGAGGCCTCGTCGTCGAGTGCGCGCTTAATGCGGTCGCCCTCGGCAAGGAGATTCTCCAGATAGCGCTGGTCGCGGTCCTTGAGCGCACGGCTGTAGGCGCCAAGCGATTCGATCAGATGGTCGATCTCAAAGGCGAGCGCGTCGGCGTCGTCGATCATGAGCTCGGACCACATTTGCGGGTTGAGGTGCGCCACGCGGGTGAGATCGCGGTAGCTGCCGGCCGAAAAGCCGTGGTGGACCTGAGCGGTCGGGCTCTTAACATAGGCGTTGGAAACGACGTGCGCGAGCTGGCTCGTAAAGGCGATGACGCGGTCGTGCTCGGCGGCGCTGGTCACGCTGAACTTGCCAAAGCCCAAGGGGCGTACCATCTCGCGCACCTGGCCCAAAAGCTCCAGTTTGAGCGCATCGTCCACCGCGGGCGGTACGAGCACGAGCGGTGCGCCCTGGAACAGGTCGGAGCGGGAGTGCGCATAGCCCGAAAACTGGGTGCCCGCCATGGGGTGCGCGCCCACAAAGTAAAAGCCGTGCTCGCGGGCAAGCTCAAAGGCGCGCTCGCACACGATGCCCTTGACGCCCACCGTGTCGATCACCACGGGGCCCATGATGGCTTCGGTATCGGTGGCGTCGGCGAGTGCCTGGGCGTGCGCCTCGAGCCACTCGATGCAGGCCTCGGGGTAGCAAGCCAGGACGATGATGTCACATTCGCCGAGCGTCTCGTCGTTGAGCTCTCCGGCGACGGTGCCCATGCTGGCGGCTGTCATGACATCGTCATCGGGATCCCAGGCCAGCACGCGAACGCCCGCCTGCGCATAGCCGCGGGCAAAGCTGCCGCCGATGAGGCCAAGGCCGACGATACCGGCACGCTTGGGGCCGCCCTGGTTAACGCGCGCGTTTCTCACTGTACCCATGGGCTACTCCATGGTCTCTTGGCAGACAACCTCGCGGATGGCTCGGATGCGGCGCATGGTGTCGTCGAACTGATCGGGGGTGAGGGCCTGGGCGCCGTCGGACCATGCGCGGCTGGGCTCGTCGTGGACCTCGATCTCCAGGCCGTTGGCACCGCAGGCGGTCGCGGCGAGCGCCATGGGCTCAACGTAGCGGGTGTAGCCGGTGGCGTGGCTGGGGTCGGCGACGACGGGCAGGTGCGACAGGTGGTGCAGCACCGGCACGGCGTTGAGGTCGAAGGTGTTGCGAGTACGGGTCTCGAAGGTGCGGATGCCGCGCTCGCACAGGATGACGTTGTCGTTGCCCTCGCTCATGATGTACTCGGCGGCCATGAGCAGCTCATCGATCGTGCCGGACATGCCGCGCTTAAGCAAGATCGGAGTCTTGGTCTTGCCGACCTCTTTGAGCAGGGGGAAGTTCTGGGCGTTGCGGGCGCCGATCTGCATGACGTCGATCTTCTTGTCCAGGAAGACCTGCACGTCGCGTGGGTCCATGATCTCGGTGACGATCGGCATGTCGAGCTCAGCAGACGCCTCGCACAGCAGGTCCAGACCGGCGGGGCCCATGCCCTGGTAGGCGTAAGGGGAAGTGCGGGGCTTGTAGGCACCGCCGCGCAGCATCGTGGCACCGGCGGCCTTCACGCGGCGGGCGATGCGGATGAGGTTCTCGCCCTCGACGGAGCACGGGCCGGCGATGACCTGGAACTGATCGCCGCCGATCTTGACGCCGTGGCCGCAGTCGATGACGGAGTCCTCGGGGTGGAACTTGCGATTGGCGCGCTTGAACGGCTCGGAGACGCGCTGCACGCGCTCGACGACGTCCATGGACTCGAGCAGGAACGGGTCGATCTTGGTCGTATCGCCCACCAGGCCGATGATCGTCTCGTTCTCGCCGCGCGAGACATCGGTCTTCAGGCCCTTTTTCTCAATCCAGCTGACGATATGGCTGACGGCCTCGTCGCTGGCGCTCTCTTTTAAAATTGCAATCATGGTGTGCCTCTCACCTCGATGGATAACCCTTGCAAAAACGGCCCGCATCGCGAGCCGTGTACATATGGTGCATGAGAGTTTATACTATCAGACTCGCTTTTGCCTTCTAAAGTGGGCCGTTGAGCCGCGTCTTCCTCGGAATTGCAAAGCTTTTTCTTTTATTTTGATAGCCCGTGGTGCACTTGGGTATAATGCCAAACGTTGGCCCTATTAGCTCAGGGGATTAGAGCGTCTGCCTCCGGAGCAGAAGGCCGTTGGTTCGAATCCAACATGGGGCACCATCGAACGTGAGACCGTCCGAACCTCGCATGGTCCGGGCGGTTTTTCTTATACCGACGCGACGTGATGGGACGTGGTATGGCAGCAACGGATATCGAGCGCGGACTCTCGACCGCCGAGGTCGAGGAGCGCATCGCCGCCGGTAAGATCAACCGCAACATGGAACTCAAGACCAAGTCGGTCCGCGAGCTCATCATCGAGAACCTCTGCACGCTGTTCAATTTGATCAACGTGATTTTGGCGTTCCTAGTCATTTTGACCGGTTCGTTTAAGAATCTGACGTTCCTGTTCGTGGTGTTCCTCAATACCGCTATTGGCGTCATCCAGTCCATGCGTTCCAAGAAGATGGTCGATAAGCTCACGCTGCTGACCTCCAAGAAGGCCATTGCGGTGCGCGACGGCGCCGAGGTGGAGCTCGACCTGGACCAGATCGTGCTCGACGATATCATCCGTCTGGGGCGCGGCGACCAGATTCCCGCTGACGCCGTGGTGGTTTCGGGCGAGGCGCTCGTGAATGAGAGCCTGCTGACGGGCGAGAGCGATCTTATTAAGAAACAGCCCGGTTCCGAGCTCATGAGCGGCAGCTTTATCGACTCGGGCCTGCTGCGCGCCCGCGTGATCCATGTCGGCGCCGACAACTACGTAGCCAAAATTAATAACGAGGCCAAGTACGTCAAAAAGGTCAATTCCGAGATCATGAACGCGCTTAACGCCATCGTGCGGTTTGCGAGCATCATCATGATCCCGCTCGGTTTGGCGTTGTTTTCCTCGAGTGTGAGCGAGCTGTGGGATGCCGCGGGAACCCCGGGCGATAGCGCGCTTTCGTGGTGCTTCTCCGAGCTGCTGGCCGGCCGCGTGCCCTCGTCGGCGCTGCTGTCCACGGTGGGCGCCCTGCTGGGCATGATCCCGCAAGGCCTGGTGCTGCTGACCTCGTCGGTGCTCGCCATCGCCACGGTGCGCCTGGCCCGCCGCAAGGTGCTGGCGCAGCAGCTCTACTGCATCGAGACGCTCGCGCGCGTCGACGTGCTGTGCCTGGACAAGACGGGCACCATCACGTCGGGTCGCATGGAGGTCGAGGGCACGTATCCGCTGCCGGTCGAGGGTATGGGTGCGGGGGAGAGCGACGCCGCCGTTCCCGTCGATACCACGGTGCTCGATTTTGCGCTGGCTAACGTGGCGCGTGCGACTTCGGCCGATGCCAACGAGACCTGCCAGGCGCTGCTCAACTATTACGCCGATCGCCCGGTCGAGGTGTCTGAGCCGCTGTCGGTCATTCCGTTCTCGTCCTCCAAAAAGTGGAGTGGCGCTTCGTTTGCGCAGGGCTCCTATGTGATGGGCGCTGCGCAGTTTGTGCTTTCGGAGCGTGCGTTTGCCCAGGTCGAGAACCGTGTCGCCGAGCTTGCCGATACCTGCCGCGTGCTCGTGGTGGCGCTCGTGGACGGCTTTACGCCCGATGGCGATATGGTGGGCGAGGCTGAGCCCGTGGGCTTTGTGACCATCCGCGACGAGATTCGTACCTCGGCGGCCGAGACCATCGGCTACTTTAACGAGCAGGGCGTGACCCTCAACGTGATCAGTGGCGACGACCCGCGTACGGTGTCGTCGATCGCGCGCGTTGTGGGCGTGCCGGGGGCGGACGCTTATGTGGACGCCACGACGCTCGATACGCCGGCCAAGCTCGATGCCGCAGTGGACCGCTACCATGTCTTTGGTCGTGTGACCCCGCAGCAGAAGCGCGAGCTCGTGCAGGCGCTCAAGCGCCGCGAGCACACCGTGGCCATGACGGGCGACGGCGTCAACGACGTGCTGGCGCTCAAGGAGGCCGACTGCTCCGTGGCCATGGCGGCCGGCTCCGATGCCGCGCGTAACGTGGCCGAGATCGTGCTCGTCGACAACGACTTTGCCTCGATGCCCGCCGTGGTGGCCGAGGGCCGTCGCTCCATCAACAACCTGCAGCGTTCGGCTTCGCTGTTCCTGACTAAGACGCTGTTCTCGATGGGCCTGGCGGCGCTGTGCATCGCGCTGCCGCCGTACCCTTTCGAGCCGATTCAGATGACGCTCATCAACTTCTTCTGCATCGGCGCGCCGGGCTTTGTGTTGGGCCTGGAGCCCAACAATGCTCGCGTGAAGGGGTCGTTCCTGACGAACGTGCTCAAGCGGGCACTGCCGGCGTCGATTGCGGTCATTTTGGCTGCGGCGCTCGATATCTTTGTGGCGCGCGTGTTTGGCTTTAGCCAGCTCACGCTGTCTACGATGTGCCTGCTTACGTCGTGCGCGGCGAGCGTCAGCCTGATCTGGCGAATCTCGCAGCCCCTCACGCCCTTACGTGTGGTGCTCTTTGTGTTTGTAGTCGCCGGCATCTTGGTAGGCGTTATCGGATTCCCGGAGCTGCTGTCTATTGCCAATCTGACGATGGGTCAGATGGTTTTCTTGGCTGCCATCGTGGTCTTTACCTGCTCGGTGTTCTTTAAGCTCGCCACGATGATGGATTCGCTCAGGCCGCGTCGTCGTCATGCCGCAACTGGTTTTGGCCGCGGTGTGCGCGTCCGCCTGGGTCGCGGTGGCGGCAAGGTGAGCTCGACGGGTTCGACGGCGGAGCGTTTTGCCAAGCGCGTCGCCGCCGACATGGCGCAGCGCCGCGAAGCTCGCACCGTTCGTGAGGCCGAGGCCCGCGCACTCGAGGGCGTGGCCCAGGCCCAGCCCAAGAAAAAGAAGAGTACCGGAGTCAAGCGCTCCCGCGTAACCAAGTCCGCCCAAGGCATCAAAGTCTCGATGCCGAGCAAAAAGAAGAAGTAACTACGCGCCCTGGCGATGTTGAATTGGTGCCTTGCTCCTGTGGGGCCTTGGCGATGTTATGCTCTAACCTCGATTGTTTGAATTGCTTCGAAAAGAGGATGCCGTGATCTGTCCGCATTGCCTTAAGACCATCGAGGACGGCGCCTCGTTCTGCCCCTACTGCAACGCCTATGTGGGTCCGGGCGATGGTCCCGAGCACACCGAGTTTGTGTTCTGTGAGGGCTGCGGTGCCCGTCTTTCTCCGCATGATCGTACGTGCCCCAAATGTGGACGCCCCGCTCCGGGTATCCTCTCCGAGGACGCGGCAGCATCCGACCTGGCAGCGGGCCGCACGGCGGGCTTTCCGCGCCTAACGCAAGAGCAGATCGATACCGAGGTGCCGCATGCGCCGGCCTCTGCCGCTGCGGTGCTTTCGGACGCCGCCGACCCCAATGAGACCTGCGTGCTGCCGGCTTTCGATAAGGATTTCGGTATCCCCAAGGTCGATATTCCCACGCCCGTTTCCCTGCATGACGATGCTCAAAAACCCAAGCGCAAGGTGCACCCCGACGAGGACGCCTATCACAAGCATAAGCGTCATATCCCCAAGCCGCTCGTCGTCATCGCGGTCCTTGCCGTCGTTTGCGGCGGTGCCTATTGGTTCGTGACGACCGATCCCATGGGTGTCATGCCCGGCTTCTACGACCAGTTTGGCCAAGCTGCACAGACCACCTTCCCCACGCGCCAAAAGGGCGAGGCCACTGAGGACGATACCAAGCAGGACGATTCTGCGGAGGTGGTCCAGGAAGAAACCGTGCTCACCGATGATCAGCTCTATACCAGGCTCGACGGTCTGTATCAGACCATCGTGTCCTACGCTGACGAGGACCAGATCGGCGAGGTCATCGATTCCTTTAACAACGGTTATCTCCGAACGCCGCTGTCCACCCGTCAGGAGCTGTCGCAGAGTGCCTACGCCCTGCGCGACCAGATCAAAAAGACGCAAGATGAGCTTAACAACCTGAAAGTACAGGACGATACGGTCTATGCGGATGACATCGCCCACTTAAAGCAGCTTGCCGAGTGGATGTATGAGCGCGTCGACGTGATCTGCCAGAGCTGGGATATCTCGCTGGCCATTCCCGATGGCGAGTCGATGAGTTCCCACCAAAGCGAGATCCTGGCGCCCATCGCGCAGGGCGGCAACAGCGCGCTGAACCAGTACGATGCCAATGTGGGTTCCTGGAAGCCGCAGCAGCGTTCCTTAAATTAGTTCGCCATAGTCGGCATAACCTACGTGCGCAATTGATGTAAGCCCGTGCTTATTGCTACAATTCGTACAAATATGCTTTAAACGCACGAGGAAGGAACCACATGTTTGGTTTTAAGAAAGAGCTCTACACGCCCGAGTATCAGCTTGTCGGCGACGAGTGTGCCGTAATCGAGACGTCGAAGGGTACCATCAAGGTCAAGTTTGACGGCGAGGGCGCTCCCATTCATGTCGCGAACTTCTGCGAGCTTTCCACGATGGGCTTCTATGATGGCCTTAAGTTCCATCGCTATGTGCCCGGTTTTGTTATCCAGGGCGGGGACCCCAATACCCGCGACATGTCCGGCGCCGACGTCGCTGCCGGTCTTGAGGGCCCCGACGGCATGCCCGGTACCGGTGGCCCCGGCTACTGCATCAAGGGCGAGTTTGCCACCAATCCGCGCAACAGCCATGTCGATGGCGCCCTTGCCATGGCACGCTCCATGGACCCCGATTCCGCGGGTTCGCAGTTCTACTTCTGCCTGGGTGCCCAGCATAATCTCGATTCCGGTTACACCGTCTTTGGTACCACGGTCGAGGGTCTCGATGTGATTTCGCAGCTGCGTGCCGGCGACGAGATCGTTCATGTCGAGATCGTTCACGAGTAAAGGGGACTTCCTTGAATAGCCAGCTGATCCAACAGGGCCGCGCCGCTTACCGCGCGGGTGATTTTTCCGCTGCAGCCCAGATGCTTGGGGCGGCAAAGACTCCCGATGAGATTATGGGCGAGGCCGATCACCTTCGTGGCAACGCCTTGATGCACCTGGGCATGTATGCCGAGGCCGCCGAGGCCTATGCCGCCGCCCTCAACGACGGTACCTACGGCAAGCGCGGCGCGCTGCTCACCAACCGCGGCAAGGCGCTCGCCGCCGTGGGCGACTACACGACGGCCGCTCAGGCTTTCTCTGCCGCTACGCAGGATGCTTCCTATGCCACGCCGTTCAAGGCCTATCTGGGCCTGGGCAATGCGCTGTTCCAGTCGGGCGACTATGCCAACGCGGGAACCGCCTTCCGTCAGGCTGCCATCGACGGCGCCAATCCGGCTCCTGCCGCCGCACTCGGCGAGCTCGGTCGTTGCTTCATTAAGCTCGGCCGTCCGGCGGATGCCGTGGAGACCTACCGCACGGCTATCGACTTCGCCGGCCCCCGCGACGACACGCGTGCGCTCAACGCCGGCATGGGTCAGGCGCTTTCTGCCGCCGGCCGTCCCTCCGACGCACTCGACGCCTTTAACGCCGCTACTGCCGATGGCATCTACCAGCTCACCTCCGAGCAGGCCGATGAGCTTGCCCGCGTGCAGGATTCGCTTGCTGCGCTGTCTGCCCAGACGGCTATGGCCACGGCTCCGGCGCCCGCGATGGACGCTCCTGCCGTCGATCCGCTCGATCCTACGGGCGCGACCGGTCAGTTTATGCCCGATCCCTCGGACACCGGCTTCTTTACGCTGTCCGAGTCCGAGATGGTCCAGCAGGACCGTCAGGATCGTAAGCAGGCCAAGGTCCGTCGCCGCCATCGCCACACGGGCCTCAAAGTCTTCATCGTGCTGCTTCTGCTCATTTTGATCGCCGCGGGCGGTCTGGGCTTTGCCTACACGCGCGGCTTTGGCTTCCCGTCTCAGGAGTCTGTCGTTACCGATCTGTTCCAGGCTGCCGGTGACGGTGACACCGCAAAGGCCGAGTCTTGCCTGGCCTCGAGCCTGTCCGAGGACGCTAAGTCGATGATCATCTCCTCGATTCCGCAGGGTGCCACCGTGTCCGTCGAGGGCATGGATCAGTCCATGACCGAGACGACCGCTAAGGTGAAGGCATCGCTGTCCAAGGGCGGCGAGCAGGAGTACACCGTCAAATTCGTGCGCTCCGACAACCATATCGGCTGGGCCGTTTCTTCGCTTGATATGGATTTCTCGGCTGCTGACAACCAGTAGTGACCTTATGGGATTTAGCTTTGCCCGGCGCTTCACCGCAAGTGAGGTGCCGGGCTTGCGCTAGTATGATGAGCTAGTAGTTTTCCAGCAATCATCCAACACATCAGGAGTTGCGTTGTTTTCTTTGATGGATATGTTCTTCGGTAGCTATGCGGGCGATCTTGCCATCGACCTCGGCACCGCCAATACGCTTGTCTCCGTGCGCGGCAAGGGCATCGTCATTCGCGAGCCCTCTGTTGTCGCCATCGACAAGAACGACGAGCGCATCTTGGCGGTCGGTATCGAGGCAAAGCGCATGCTCGGCCGTACGCCCGGCAACATCGTGGCCGTTCGTCCCCTGAAGGACGGCGTCATCGCCGACTTCGATGTTACCGAGGCCATGCTTCGCTACTTTATCGATAAGGCGTCCGAGAAGCGCTATCCGTGGACTCCGCGTCCGCGTGTTGTCGTCTGCGTTCCCTCCGGTGTCACGTCGGTTGAGAAGCGCGCTGTCTTTGAGGCCACGATCCAGGCCGGTGCCCGCCAGGCCTATCTGATCGAAGAGCCTATGGCAGCCGCTATCGGCGCCGACCTGCCCGTCGAGGAACCCACCGGCTCCATGGTCATCGACATCGGCGGCGGTACCACCGAGGTCGCCGTTATCGCTATGGGCGGCATCGTCGTCTCGCAGTCCATTCGTATTGCCGGCGACGAGTTCGATCAGGCCATCCTCACGCACGTTCGTGATGCCTACAACCTGGCCATCGGCGAGCGTACGGCAGAGGACATCAAGATCAAGGTCGGTTCCGCCGTGCCGCTCAAGGACGAGCTCGACGTTGAGGTCAACGGCCGCGACGTGATCACCGGTCTGCCCAAGACCGTGCGCATCGAGAGCGAGGAGATTCGTCGCGCGCTCAACAAGCCGCTCGACGAGATGGCCAAGGCCGTCAAGGACGCACTCGACGCTACGCCTCCCGATCTTGCCTCGGACCTTATGTACTACGGCATTTTGCTGACCGGTGGCGGCGCGCTGCTGCGCGGTCTCGATGTGCGCCTGCGCGATGAGACCGGCGTTTCGGTCAACGTCAGCCCCACGGCGCTCGATAACGTCGTTAACGGCTGTGCCCGCGTGCTCGAGGCCAATGCGTTTGATGGCGGCTTCGTCCAGACCAATGCTTAATTTCCAAAAGGTGGATTCCATTTGGCACGATCTTCGGGTTTCTCCACAAATCTGAATACCAAGCGACAATCAACGGGTATGCGCCCGTTGATTGTTTTCAGCCTGATTTCGGTGTTGCTGCTCACGTTTTACATCCGCGAGGGCGAGGCAGGACCGATTCATGCCGTGCGCTCGGGCGTGACGACGATTACCTCGCCGGTGCGCTTTGTGGGCTCGGCTGTGGCGGCTCCCTTCAATGCGATCGGTAACGTGTTCTCTAACCTTACGGCGTCGCAGGACACGCTTGACGAGCTTAAGAAGCAAAACGAGGAACTGACCTCTAAGGTTGCCGAGCTCTCCGAGGCTCAAAAGACCGCCGAGCGACTGGAGGGGCTGGTCGGCCTGCAGTCGACCTACAACCTCAAATCAACCGCAGCTCGTATCGTCGGCGCTTCGGGCGATGCCTGGACCTCGACCGTCACCATCGATAAGGGTTCTGCCGACGGTCTTACCATCAACATGCCTGTGACGAGTTCTGCCGGTGTCATAGGCCAGATTATCGAGGTCTCGGCCAAGACGTCCACCGTGCGCCTGATTGGCGATGAGAACTCGGGCGTGTCCGCTATGGTGCAGGACACGCGCGCCCAGGGCATGCTGCAGGGTCAGGCTGACGGCACGCTGCGTCTTGAGTACGTGAGCGTCGATTCCGACGTTAAGGTTGGCGACATCATCGTGACCTCGGGCATTGGCGGTGTGTTCCCCAAGGGTCTACCGCTCGGCACCGTCTCGTCTGTTGAGAAATCGGCTAACGACGTGTACTACACCATTGTGGTGCGCGCCCAGACGACGGCCGAGAACAACGAGGAAGTGCTGGTCATTACCTCGCTGACCGACGAACAGTCGGCCTCGGATGAGGACGTGAACACGGCCAACAGCACGCCGCAGGGAACGTCGCGCGATGCTGCGACCAAGACGAAGGACGAGAGCCCGGATGACAGTTCCGACACGTCCGAGACGACCGATTCCGGCTCGAGCGAATAGGGGGCATGTCCATGGATCTACACGAGCAGGGGATGAGCTCCCGCACGTTTGTAATCGCCGCCATTGTGTGCGTGCTGCTGCAGGCAGGCCTGGCACCGCAGATCTCCATTGCGGGCGGTCGCGTCAACTTTATGATTATCCTGGTGTGCCTAAGCGTGTTCTCGGGCGACCCGACCCGTGCCGTCGTGTGCGGTTTTTGCAGCGGCTTGTTCTATGACCTTTCCGCTGCCGTGCCGGTGGGCGTTATGTCGCTCCTGCTGACCGTGGGTTCTTTTGCCCTGGTGCATAGCGCCGCCGGTCAGACGGGCGGTACCCCGAGCGCGCGCGGCATCACTGTGGGTGCCTTCGCGCTTGTCATTAATGTGATCTACAGCATCATCTTGCTGTTTATGGGTTTGGAGACGAGCTTTGTCGTGGCGCTCTTCGGCCATGCGCTGCCGTCTTCGATCCTGACGGGTCTGGTTGCCATTCCGTTTTTGATGTCCGGCGTCGTGCCGCAGTCCGGTTATGGATTCTCCGCACGTGGCGGACGCCAGACGGGCATGCGCTTTAAGCCCAAGACCCGTAAGCTCAAATAGGGGAGGCCTGTAGATGTCTTCCCAGATGACGGTTATTATCGCCGGTATCGTGCTGGTAGTGGCCATCGTGGTCGCGCTGGTCATCATGCGTCGCGGCGATTCTCGTTTTACCTACGATACGCAGCATGGAACGGCCCCGCGCGCCACCGAGGGCGAGGGCAATACCGCGGCGACCGCCTTTAAGGGCCGCTTCTCCATCCTCACCACGGGTGTGGGCGCGATGTTCGCGGCGCTTGCCGTCAAGCTGTGGGGCATGCAGATGGTCTCGTCGGACTATTACGAAAAGCAGGCTAATAGCAATCAGACGCGCACCGTTACCACACCCGCTGTGCGCGGCCGCATCCTCGACCGCAATGGCGTGGCACTTGTCCAGAACCGTCCCTCACTTGCTGTCGTGGCCTACCGCGACCTTGCCGAGGATGAGGTTCTGGTTCGCCATCTTGCCAACGTGCTCGGTATGCCCTACGTGGCGGTTCTGCGCAATATTCAGGACAATTCCGAGGGTGCTCAGAGCCTGCATACCATCGCGACGGACGTCCGTCGCTCCACGGTTGCCTATATTCAGGAGCACGCCGGCGAGTTCCCGGGCGTCAAGATTGCCGAGCGTACCGAGCGCCAGTATCCGTACGGCGAGACGGCATGCCATATCTTGGGCTATACCGGCACCATTACCTCCGAGCAGCTCGAGGCCCAGAATAAGAAAACCTCTGGCGATGATGATGCTTCTGCTGGCCGGATTACGTACCAGTCGGGCGATATCGTGGGCCAGGCGGGTGTTGAGAGCTACTACGAAAACCTGCTGCAGGGTATTCGTGGCGAGCAGACCGTCAAGGTCGATGCCTCGGGCAATGTGACCGGTCAGGCCGGCGCCGTGCCCGCCAAGGCCGGCTCCGACATTAAGCTCACGCTCGATCTTAAGATCCAACAGGCCTGTGAGACGGCGCTGGCGAGCGCCATCGAGCTTGCCAAGACCACTGGCTACAGCAATGCCGGCAACGGCGCTGTGGTGTGTCTCGATCCCAACAATGGCGAGATCCTGGGCATGGCGAGCGAGCCCAAGTTCGATCCGTCCGTCTTTATCGGCGGCGTCTCAAATGACGTGTGGACCGAGCTCAATGATGACAAGGGTTCGCACCCGCTGCTTAACCGCGCCATTAGCGGACAGTACATGTCGGCCTCGACCATCAAGCCGCTCTCGGCACTGGCCGGTCTTGAGTTTGGAACCTACACTTCAACGCAGACAACCAACTGCACGGGCTATTGGACGGGCCTGGGCAAGGCTTGGGGCAAGCGCTGCTGGCTGACGTCTGGCCACGGCACCATGACGCTGCAGTCGGGTATCGCCAACTCGTGCGACCCCGTCTTCTACGACATGGGCAAGGCCTTCTTTTATGACGAGCAACATTCCGAGGGCCTGCAGGAGGTCTTTCGTCGCTGGGGCCTAGGCAAGACCTGCGGTATCGATCTGCCGAGTGAGGGCGCGGGCCGTATTCCCGATGCCGAGTGGAAAGAGTCGTACTTTACCGACGCCTCTGCCGAGGACCGCAAGTGGAATGCCGGCGATATGACCAACATTGCCATCGGCCAAGGCGACATCCTGGTGACGCCCCTGCAGATGGCGTGCGCCTATATGGGTCTTGCCAACGGCGGCAAACAGTACGTGCCTCACGTGTTTTTGTCTGCCGTGTCGCGCGATGGCGACGGCGATGCCTATAAGTACAACGGCAAGGGCAAGAAGAAGCGCCTGGAGGCCAAGATCAACAGCGATTCGGATTTGACTCTTGTTCGCAACGGCATGCACGACGTGATTTACACGGCATCGACGTCCCTGGCGGCTCACTTTGGCACCCTGACGCCGCAGGTGTACGGCAAGTCGGGCACGGGCGAGAAAAGCGGCGAGGACGAATACGCGTGGTTCTGCGCCTATGCACCGGCCGATGATCCCAAGTATGTCATCGCTACTGTCCTGGAGCAGGGCGGCGGTGGTTCGGATACCGCGATGCATGTCGTGCGCGACGTGCTCGGCGTGATTTATGACGAGCCCGATACCTCTTCGGCCTCGGGCGATTCTTCGGTTCGATAGGAGGTTGCGATGGATTTTTCTCCGGCGGATCTGTTCCGTTCAACCAAGACCGGCTCTCGCAGCAGCCTGGACCGCGTCAACAAGCAACTTTCGGCCTCGCGCGGTACGTTTCGCCAAAAGGTGCATATCGGTGTGCTGCTGGCTACCGTCGCGCTCGTTGCCTATGGCGCCATCATTATTTGGTCGGCTTCACAGTTTAAGGCCGATGCTTCGTTCTCACGCCATCTGCTGGGAATTGGTATCGGGGCGATGCTGGCGGTGCTGGTCTGGCGTACCGATCTGCGCGGCATCTCTAACTTCTCGACGGCGCTGCTCGTCATTGACCTTATTGTGATCTTCTCGCCCAAGATTCCGGGCCTGTCCTATACGGGCGGTCTGGGCATGACGGGCTGGATCAAGATTCCCGGTATCGGCTTGACATTCCAGCCGGTTGAGCTTGCCAAGCTCATCACCATCTTCTTTATCGCCACGCTTGGCTCGCAGTATAACGGCCGCATCGATACCGTTCGCGACTACGTCAAGCTCTGCGGCATGCTGTCCATCCCGTTTTTGGCCGTCGTTGCCATGGGCGACCTGGGCTCGGGCCTGGTCGTGCTGGTCTCGGGCGCCATCGTCATCTGCATGAGCGGTGCGCGCCGCGAATGGGTGCTGTCGACCCTGGCCCTGCTTGTGGGCCTGGTGGCCCTCGTCCTGGCGCTCGATTCGGTCTTTGATTCGTTGCTCGGCCACGATGTGCTCATCAAGCAGTATCAGATGAACCGCCTGACGGTCTTTATCGACCCCGATAATGCCGATTCGGACGATGCCTACAACCTGCAGCAGTCGCTTATCGCCGTTGGCTCGGGCGGCTTCTTTGGTAAGGGTTTGGGCCATGCGACGCAGTCGGCCGGCGGCTTTCTGCCTGAGTTCCACACCGACTTCGTCTTCGCCTTCCTGTCCGAGACCTTTGGCTTTTGCGGTTCCTTTTTGCTCCTGTGCCTCTACGTGCTGCTGATCTTTTCGACGATTCGCGTCGCCTTTAAGTGTGAGTCGCTGTTCTTGCGCCTATCGTGTGTGGGCATCGTTGGCATGTGGGCGTTCCAGACCTTCGAAAACATCGGCATGTGCATCGGCATGATGCCGATAACTGGTATTCCGCTACCGTTTATTAGCTTCGGTTCGTCTTCGATGATGATTCAGCTGCTGACGGTGGGTATCGTACAATCCATATGGCGGCATCGTTCGGGCGCCGCGTAACCGCTGGAGGGGTTTGCTATGAAAATTCCCGTAGATAAGCTGACCCGCGCTTTTAAGATGGGCGCGTCCGTTAAGAAGGATTCCGATACGCCGGTGCGCGTCTCGGTCTATTTGGATTCGTCCGCCTCGCGCTTTCTGGCCGAGACGGTGCGTGACGCCTTTGTGCCGCAGACGACCTCGGGCATTGTGCGCGTCGAGCGTCTGGGGGAGGAGCGAATTACTCCAAAGACCGATACCGATGTGGTGCTGGTGCTCTCGTGCGGCTCCGACCGCTTGGAGAGTGCCGTGCAGGAGCTCGTGATCGCCGGCGCCCCCGTGTGCGTGCTTGCCGAGTCTGCTGTGGAGGTGCCGTTTATCGAGGAATCCACGCCCATGCTCGGCGTGGTAGCAGCAACCGATAAGACGTATCTGCTCGAGACGCTTGCCCGCTGGATTCTCGATCGCACCGAAAAGGAAACGGCTTTTGCGGCGAACTTTGCCTTCATGCGCATCGCGGCGGCCAATCGTATCATCACCTCGTGCGCGCTCACCAATATGGCGACCGGTGCGCTGGTGTTTTTGCCGGGCGCCGATTATCCCGTTATGGCGCTGGCGCAGGTGGGCATGCTCTTTGAGCTCGCTGCCGTCTTTGGACGCGGCATTAAGCCTGAGCGCGGCTACGAGGTCGCTGGCGTGCTTGCCGGCGGTCTTGTGATCCGCGCGGTCACCCGCGCGCTCGTCAAGCAGACGCCGCATATTGGGTTTGCCGTCAAGGCGCTCACTGCTGCTGCGGGCACCTATGGCATGGGCCGTGCGCTCGTTTCGCTCTACGAGCGCGATGTCGACTACAGCCGTGCCAACGAGGTGGTCACTGCCACGTTCTCCCGCGTTCGCGATCTGGTGACCACGGTCGCGGGTGCTACCCGTCCTATGGCGTCCTACCAAGACGCATCCGATCTCGCTGCTTAGGGGTTATCCGTTGCGCGTTCCGTATCAAGACTGTTTTCATTTAATTGAGCCGCTGCTCGCCAAGGTCGAAAAGCCGAGTCGCTATATCGATCACGAGTGGGGCACGCTTTCAAAGGCCGATGCCGACTACCGTTGCTGCTTGATCTACCCGGATGTGTACGAGGTTGGTCTGCCCAACCAGGGCATCGCCATCCTCTACAATATCCTTAACCAGGCCGAGGGCATCTCCTGCGAACGTGGCTATGTGCCGTGGCCCGATATGGGTGACGCCATGCGCGAGGCGGGTATTCCGCTGCTGTCGCTCGAAGGTGCAGCGCCGGTCGCTTCGTTTGATATCGTCGGTCTGCATGTGCCGCACGAGATGGCGGTGACGAACTTCCTCGAGGCTCTCGATCTCGCTGGCATTCCGCTGTTAGCGGCCGACCGAGGCGAAGACGACCCCATCATCATCGCCGGCGGTCCCTCGGTGTACAACCCCGAGCCGTACGCGGCCTTTTTCGATGCCATCCTCATCGGCGAGGGCGAGGAATCGCTGCTCGAGACCTGCCAGCTGCATCGCCGCCTGCGCGACGAAGGAGTCCCGCGCGCGCAGATTGTTGAGCAGCTTGCATCCATTGCCGGCAACTACGTGCCGTCGCTCTATGAGGTTCGTCACGACGAGCCCTGCTCGCCGCATGGCTACACCGTGCCGCGTGAGGGCAAGGATGCGCCGACCGTGGTCTACAAGCGCGTCGTCGAGGATTTCGGCGCCACGAATCCGCTGTCGCAGTCGTGCGTACCCTATGCGCAGCTGGTCCACGACCGCCTGTCTATCGAGATCCTGCGCGGCTGCGCCCGCGGCTGTCGTTTTTGCCAGGCCGGCATGACGTATCGCCCGGTGCGCGAGCGCTCGGCCGACCAGATCGTCTCGTCGGTGATTCAGGGTCTGGAAAAGACCGGCTATGACGAGGTGTCGCTGACCTCGCTCTCCACGACCGACCACTCCTGCATTCGCGACGTGCTCGGCAGGCTCAACCGTCGCCTGGAGGATACGGGTATTCGCGTGTCTATTCCGTCGCAGCGCCTGGATTCGTTTGGCGTGGATATGGCCGAGTCGGTCGCCGGCGAAAAGAAGGGCGGCCTGACGTTCGCGCCCGAGGCCGGCAGCCAGCGCATGCGCGACATCATTAACAAGAACGTGACCGAGGAGGACCTGGACCGTGCGGCCAAGGCGGCCTTCGAGGCCGGCTGGAACCGCATGAAGCTCTACTTTATGATGGGCCTTCCCGGCGAGCGCGACGAGGACATCGTGGCCATCGCCAATCTGGCCGATCACGTGCTGGAGCTCGGTCGTTCCGTGGTGCCCAAGGCTCGTCGCGGCTCGATCTCGGTGTCCATCTCGGTTTCGGTCTTTATCCCCAAGGCTGCCACGCCGTTCCAGTGGTGCCCACAGCTCGACTACGACGACGTCAAGCGTCGCCAGAAGCTGCTTATCACGAGCGTTCGCAACCGTGCCGTCCGCGTGCATTACCACGATGCCGAGACCTCGCTCATCGAGGCCGCTCTGTCCCGCGCCGGTCGTGACATGACGCCCGTCATCATCGATGCTTGGCGCGCGGGCTCTCGCTTTGACGCCTGGGTAGAGCATTTCTCGCTCGATAACTGGAAGGAGGCTGCTGCCAAAAACGGCATCGACCTCAATGAGCTCGTGCACCTGCCCTACGAGTTGGACTGGCGTCTGCCGTGGGAGCATGTGAGCCCCGGCTGCACGCGTGGCTTCCTCGAGCGCGAGTACCGTCGCTCGCTCGAGGGTGTCACGACTCCCGACTGCACCCGCACGTCGTGCACCGGCTGCGGAATCTGCCCCACGCTCCACGCCAAGAATGTATTGGTGGGTGATCGCGCATGAGTGAGCGTCTGACCGACAACCCCATGCTCTTTAGACTTCGTGTTCGCTATGGCAAGCGCGATCGCCTTAAGTACCTGGGCCATCTCGAAGTAATCCATACCATTGAGCGCATCGTGCGCCGTGCGGGACTTCCCTATGCTGTCACGCAGGGCTTCTCTCCGCACATGCGCGTGGGCTTCTCTTCGGCGCTACCGGTGGGTACGTCGTCGACCTGCGAGTGGTATGACCTGTTTATGACCGAGTTCGTGGCGCTCGACGAGGCGTTTGGGCGCCTGGCTGCGGCGTCTCCGGCCGATCTGGCGCCCATCGAGGCGGCGTACATCGACGTGCGCACGCCGGCGTTGACGGCGCAGCTCACGCGTCTGTCGTATCGCATCGACCTGCACTTGGATCCCGAGGCGCCCGTAAGCGCCGACGAGGTGCGTCGTGCGATCGACACGCTGCGCGCGGACCATGGCATCGACTACGCGCGCGGCAAAAAGAGCAAGCGCTTGGATTTGGATCACACGCTCGTGGGCTATGAGCTCACGGCGGGGGAGCGCCCTGACCATTTGGTGCTCATGCTCGACACCCATGCCGACAACGAGGGCTCCATGCGTCCGGAAATTTTGCTTTCCGCTGCTGATGTTTTGTTGCAGGGCTTGACCCCGGGCGTGGATGCACCTATTGTTTCCACCGGTATGCAAGACCTCGTGACCATCTGCTCCTACGATGTCGAGCGTCAGAATCAAGCATGCGAGGACGACGAGGGCCGACTCGTCAGCCCCATACCTGTGCGAACTTGTGGATTTGCTCCACATACTCGTTGACGGGGGTATTTTCGCCTGCTACTATATTCGGCTGTTGCACTAACTGATGCATGAAGGGCAAGTAAACATGTACGCAATCGTTAACACGGGCGGCAAGCAGTACAAGGTCGCCACCGACGATGTCATCACCGTCGAGAAGATCGAGGGCAATGAGGGCGACAAGGTCACCCTGCCGGTCATCTTCCTCAACGATGGTAAGAAGATCGTCACCGATCCCGACAAGCTGGCCAAGGCCAAGGTTACCGCTCAGATCGTTGAGCAGTTCAAGGGCGAGAAGCAGCTGGTCTTCAAGTTCCACAAGCGTAAGCGCTATCGTCGTCTGAAGGGTCACCGTCAGCAGCTCACCAAGCTGAAGATCGTGAAGGTCCAGGCTACGTCCCGCGCCAAGAAGGCTGTCAAGGCAGAGGCCGAGGCTGTTGCCGAGGCTCCCGTCGCCGAGTAGATTACACTCGTAACGAAAGAGTAGGTATACACAATGGCACACAAAAAAGGACTCGGTTCCTCCCGTAATGGCCGTGACTCCCGCGGTCAGCGCCTTGGCACGAAGCGCTATGCCGGCCAGACGGTAACCACGGGCACGATTCTCGTCCGTCAGCACGGCACGCACATCCACCCGGGTGAGAACGTTGGCCGTGGCAAGGACGACACGCTGTTCGCGCTGGTCGACGGTACCGTTGAGTTCCACAAGGGTATCAAGCACAGGGTCAGCGTACGCCCGCTCGCGAACGCGTAATTCACCCTTCATAGAGCACATATGTGGGAGGCACTTGAGTTTTAGGATTCAAGGGTCTCCCTCTTTTTGTAGGAGGCGATTCTGTTGTCACAGTTCACCGATATCAGCCGCATTAACGTGTGCGGCGGCGACGGCGGAGCCGGATGCATGTCGTTTAGGCGCGAGGCATTTGTCCCCAAGGGCGGCCCCGATGGCGGTGACGGCGGTCGTGGCGGCAATGTCGTCATCCAGGCCGATGCTCAGCTGTCTTCGCTGATCGATTACCGCTTTAAGCATCACTTCCGCGCCGAGCGCGGCACGCACGGGCAGGGTGCCCGTCGTAACGGTAAGAGCGGCGAGGACCTTATTCTCAAGGTTCCCATGGGTACCGTGGTGCGCGAGCTCGACCCCGAGACGCAGACCCCGATGTTCGAGATTGCCGACTTGGTGCATGATGGCGAGCGCGTCGTTGTGGCGCCCGGCGGTGCCGGCGGTCTGGGCAATACGCACTTTGTGACGTCGGTGCGCCGCGCGCCCGCATTCGCCCAGCTGGGCGAGCCGGCCGAGGAGCACTGGATTGAGCTCGAGATGAAGCTCATGGCTGATGCCGCGCTCGTGGGCTTCCCCTCGGTGGGCAAGTCCTCGCTTATCGCGCGCATGAGTGCCGCCCGACCCAAGATCGCCGACTATCCGTTTACCACGCTCGTGCCCAACCTGGGTATGGTGCGTGCCGGCGAGTACTCCTATGTCGTTGCCGACGTCCCCGGCCTCATCGAGGGCGCGAGCGAGGGCAAGGGCTTGGGCCACCAGTTCCTGCGCCACATCGAGCGTACGGCGCTCATCATGCATGTCGTCGACATGACGGGCGGTTTTGAGGATCGCGACCCGGTTGAGGATTACCGCATCATCAACCGTGAGCTCGAGCAGTATGGCGCCGAGCTTTCGGAGCGTCCGCAGATCGTCGTCGCCAACAAGTGCGATGCGCCGGGCACGGCCGACAAGATTGCCGACCTTAAGCGCGCCGCGCTCGACGATGGACATATGTTCTTTGCCGTGTCCGCCGTGACGGGCGCCGGCCTCAACACGCTGATGCTTGCCGTGGGCGAGCAGGTGGCTAAGCTGCGCGCCGAGCTGGCGGTCTCCGATGAGCCGGTCGATCTTCGCGACGAGGAGTGGGAGCGCCGTCGCCTGCAGCGCGAGAAGCGTTTCCGCATTGTTCAGGAAGAGCCCGGTGCCTTCCGCGTGGTCGGTCGCGCCATCGAGCGCATGGTTATCCAGACCGACTGGGAAAACGAGGAAGCCGTCATCTACCTGCAGCACAAGTTTGCGCGCATGGGTGTTGACGACGCGCTCGAGAAGGCCGGCTGCCGTGCGGGCGACGAGGTCCGCATTTGCCAGCGCGCCTTTGACTTTGAGGGCGCCGAGGACTTCTCGGAGTACGAGGAGCTCGAGGACGCTGGCGAGGACGCTGCCGTTGAGGCCCTTGACGTGACCGATGCTCCGGATGAGGGCGTCGAGGTTGTCGATGCGGCGGATGCCGCGGACGATGCCGAGACCTCGGAGGGCGAGTAAGCCATGTCGCTGCGCGGTGGAATCGGTTTGCCCGAGCTGCCCATAAAAGAGGGCAAAGAGTTTCGGCTTGGCATTATGGGCGGCACCTTCGACCCGATTCATTACGGGCACCTGGTGACTGCCGAGCAGGCGCGCGAGTCGCTCGACTTGGACGCTGTGCTCTTTATGCCGGCCGGCTCTCCTGCCTTTAAACTCGACAAACCGGTGACGCCTGCTGAGGACCGTTATGCCATGACGGTTCTCGCCACCGCCGCGAATCCGGCTTTTTTGGCGAGCCGTTTCGAGATCGACCGTCCGGGCGTGACCTATACTGCCGATACGCTTCATGCCCTTCGCGACTTTTACCCGCCGCAGGTAAAGCTCTTCTTTATTACGGGCGCCGACGCGATTATTGATATTGTGACCTGGCATGATGCCGAGCGAATTGCTGAGCTTGCTACCTTTATTGCGGCGACGCGACCGGGCTTTGATATCGATACGGCGCGTGCCCGAATCAAAGAGTCGGGGCTGCCGTTCGACGTGCGCTATATTCAGATTCCGGCGCTGGCGATCAGCTCGACGAACATTCGTAAGCGAGTTGCCCGCGGCATGAGCGTGCGCTATCTTACGAGCGAGTCCGTGCTCGGCTACATTCGCAAGCGCAGGCTATATGCCGATTTGGGCCAAGAAGATTTTGAGTGATGGGGGCTACGTTGTCGGTAGAGGATCAGTTTGAGGGCGATGAGCGCGCGCTGCTCAAGCGCATTCAAGAGCTGCTCGATGTTCGCATGAAAGATAAGCGCAAGCGCTATGTGCATTCGCTGGGTGTTGCCGAGACCGCACTTCATCTGGCCGAGGTCTACGGCGTTGACCGCTTTGATGCGGCTGCCGCCGGCTTAATTCACGACTGGGACAAGGTTCTTTCCGATGACGAGCTCGTGGCCCGCGCGCTTCACTATGGCATCAAGGTTGCCGGCTCTCCTTCCGCCGCGACGCCGCTTTTGCATGGCCCTGTTGCCGCCTATGAGCTTCCGCAGCTTTTTCCCGAGCTGTCACCGGCCGTTTTCCAGGCTGTCGACCGTCACACCGTGGGTGCCTGCGACATGACGCCGCTCGATATGGTGGTCTTTGTGGCAGATGCCATCGAGCCCAACCGTCACGGCGACTATGCCCATGCGCTGCGCAAGATGGTGGGGAAGTCCTCGCTCGACGAGTTGTTCTTCTCCTGTTTTGCGCAGGGTCTGGTCTATGTGATCCAGTCCGGGCGCTATCTTTATCCCACGGCTATTACGATTTACAACCATTACGCCCAGCTGCGCTAGCTCGGGTGTGTCTAGAAAGAGGTATTCCATGGCCGACGAGACCATGACTGACGAGCAGATTCTTGAAGGTGTGGAGCACAAGAGTTTCGTTGCCACGTCCGACCGCACCGCCGCCTCGCTGTCCGCGAGCGGTGTCGCCGCCGAGGATGTCGCCCGCGCCGCCGCGCAGGCCGCCTACGACAAGAAGGGCGAGGACGTGCAGGTGCTCAACCTGACCGAGCTTTCCGACGTGTGCGACTACTTTGTGCTTGCCACCGGTACCAACAACCGCCAGGTCGATTCTATCGTCGACGAGATCGAGGAGAAGGTCGCCGCGGCTTGCGGCGAGCATCCGTTCTCCATCGAGGGCCGCGAGCAGAAGACCTGGATGCTCATGGACTACGGCTCGGTTGTCGTTCACGTCTTCACTCCCGAAGCCCGCGACTTCTACCGCCTAGAAAAGCTCTGGGGTGACGCCCCCCAGCTCCCCCTCAATCTCCTCTAGTAGCTCATTTGATACGGGGATTTTTAGCTAGCTTCGCGCATTTCGCCGGGCAGTTGCGGTTTTCCGCACCTGCCCGGCTTTCTTTTTGCCTAAAGGCGGTTAATCGTTGAAGCGGGATTGGCGGCCGAAGGATAGGGCGGTGTCGCCGAACTTGTCTCGGACGGCGTCGATAGCGACTGAGAGGTCGCGGCGGTCGCTGGATTGGGCTCCGCGGTCGTCGACTTCGCAGAACAGGTCGGTCTGGATGCCGCCTTGGTGGTCGAAGTCGCTCATGCCGATGCCCGCTAAGCGAACATGCGTGCCTTCCTGCCAGATGTTGTCGAGCAGTTCGAGCGCAACCGCCACGAAGATGTTCTCATCGTCGGTCGGATGAGGCAGCCGGCGCTGTGCCGTACGCCCGCTGCCATACGAATACTTGAGCTTGAGCGTCACCGTGGCGCCCGTCAGTCCCTGACGGCGCAGGCGGCGTCCCACTGACTCGCCCAACAGCGCAATCGCCGCTTCGATGTCCCCGCGCTCAGTCAAATCTTTCGCGAAGGTGCGCTCATTGCTCACCGATTTAACCTCACGCTCTTCATCGAGACTTGTGACTTCGGAGATTTCGAGTCCCAGCGCACGCTGGCGCATGCGTTCGCCGTTGACGCCAAAAATAGAGGCCAAGGTGGATTCCGGTGCACGTGATAGCTCGCCGAGGGTGTAGATGCGCATGCGGCGCAGTCGTTCCTCGGCCGAGCGCCCGATGCCGCTCATGGCAGACACTGGTAGCGCGGCCAAAAAGCGCTGTTCCGTCCCGGGGCGCACAATCGTCAATCCAAACGGCTTGTCACGCTCGCTTGCGATCTTTGCGACCGTCTTGTTGCAGCCCACGCCAATGGAGCAGGTCACTCCCAGCGCTGCCACGCGGTCGCTTATACGCCGCGCAACCAGTAGCGGGTCTTCGGGCGCAAAGCGACCCGGTGTGATATCGATAAAGGCTTCGTCGATGGATACGCGCTCTACGCGCGGCGTTTCCTCGGCAAGAATCGCCATGACCTGCGCGCTCACCTCGCGGTAGCGATCAAAGTGCCCGTGCGTCCAAATGGCTTGCGGGCACAAGCGCCGCGCCTCGGCCGAGGCCATGGCAGAGTGCACGCCAAAGCGACGCGCTTCATACGAACACGTGGACACGACGCCACGCGAATCGGCGTCTCCGCCCACGATGAGCGGCTTTCCGCGCCATTCGGGATGATCGAGCATCTCCACGCTAGCAAAAAACGCATCGAGGTCCATGAGGCCCACCGCCGGACCCGTCCAGGGAGGTGGCGTGACGCCCATGGCATCCTCATAACCGTATGTATGTTCGCGTCTTTCCATGTCATGAGTATACCGCGCAGCTCATGTGGGGTGCGTGTATGTGCTTGCAAATCCCGAATTCTTGTCTAAGATATGGATTTGCCCTCGACTACACCGAAGAAGTTGGTCTCACGGACTTCACCTGCCCGCGTCGATGGCGTATTATGTTCAACTGTTTGTTTGTAGTTGCAGCCTAAAGCTGCTTGGTTGGAGGAGTTTCCTTTGGCAGTCAAGATTCGCCTTGCTCGTCACGGCGCTAAGAAGCGTCCGTACTACCGTGTCGTCGTCGCCGATTCCCGCGCCCCGCGTGACGGTCGTATCATCGAGGAGGTTGGCCGCTACAACCCGATGACCGCCCCCAAGACCATCAACCTCGACCTCGAGAAGATCGCCGACTGGCAGTCCAAGGGCGCTCAGCTCACCGACGCCGTCGCCGCTCTGGTCAAGGCCGCCAACGAGGGCCAGAAGACCGAGACCGTCGTCAAGAAGTCCAAGAAGCAGCTCGCCAAAGAGGCCGAGGCCGCTAAGGCTGCCGCTGAGGCCGCTGAGGGCGCCGAGGAGTAAATCGTGCCTGAGGTTGACGCTGCACAGCTCGAGGGTGAGGCAATGCTCTCAGATCGCATCGCCGATCTCGTCGAATATCTCGTTGTTCAGATCGTCGACGACCCGGATTCCGTGAGCCTTGAGGTCATTGATGGTGATGACGCCTCTACGATTGAGGTTTCTGTCGCCGAGGATGACGTCGCTAAGGTCATCGGCCGTCGTGGCCGTACCATCAAGGCCATTCGCACGCTCGCCCGTGCACTGGCCGCTCGCCTCGACACTGCTGTCGAGGTAGAGGTTCTGGGCTAGGACCTTGAGGTCCCAGTACAAAAACATCGCCCGTGTGGTCAAGCCGCACGGAAGGAAGGGGGAGGTCCTCGCGCAGCCGCTGCGGGGGCTTCCTTCTGTATTAGAGCCGGGTATGCGCGTCGCCCTGACGCCGCCGGCGCTCAAGCGCGACCGCTTTTGCACGGTCGTGTCCGTCACCGATACGGGCGATGGCGATCTGGTCTCGTTTGAGGGCATTGACGACTTGACGGCCGCCGAGGGCATCACGGGATGCTATGTGTTGGCAAATCGTGACGATTTTGAGCTCGATTCACTCGACGCCGCCTATACCGACCTGATGGGTCGCGAGGTGGTCGACGAGCGCTTCGGTTCGCTCGGCACGATCGTCGAGATCATGTCGACGCCCGCTAACGATGTTTGGGTTGTCGAGGGTGATCGGTACGGCGAGGTACTGATTCCCGTGATCGAGCAGGTTGTGCTCGATCTTCCCGACACAGGAACAATTTTCGTCCACGTTATGGACGGCCTGATCGATATGGACAAGTAGGGAGGACAACATGCTGATTGAGACCCTTTCGGTCTTTCCCGAGATGTTTGAGCCCGTCATGTCCACATCGATTTTGGGCCGCGCCCGCAAGGCCGGCCTTTTTGATTTTAAGGCGTATAACCTGCGCGACTGGACGCACGACCGCCATCGTACCGTCGATGACGAGCCGTACGGCGGCGGGCAGGGCATGCTCATGAAGGTCGAGCCTATTGCCGAGGCCATCGAGGCTATTAGCTCCGAGGGTCCTAAGCCCACCGTGGTGTTTTTTACCCCCTGTGGCGAGCCCTTTACACAGCATGTGGCCGAGCGCCTGCTCAAAAGCGAGCGCTTGCTGTTTGTGTGCAGCCGTTACGAGGGTGTCGACGAGCGTGCCTATGCGTATGCCGACGAGCGCCTGTCGATCGGCGATTACGTGCTCACGGGCGGCGAGCTTCCCGCTATGGTCGTTGCCGATGCTGTCGTACGCCTGATTCCCGGCGCCCTTGGTGACGAGATGAGCAACGTCGACGAGTCGTTCTCGACCGCCGAGGACGGAGGCCTGCTCGAGTATGCGCAGTACACTCGCCCTGCTGAATTCAACGGCGAGGGCGTGCCGCCGGTGCTCGTGAGCGGTGACCATGCCAAGGTCGATGCCTGGCGCCGTAAGAATGCCATCGAGCGCACCTGCCGCTGGCGTCCCGACCTGATCGAGACGGCACGGCTTACGCCCCAGGAGCGCGCATACGCGCAGGAGATTCTGGACGCTTCGTATTCGCAGAGCGAGGAGTGAGAATGGTTCCATCGCAGCATTCCGCGTTGAGGGGCGCTTTTGAGTGGGTCGCGGTCATCGCGATCGCGCTCGTGGCCACCTTCCTGATCCGCACCTTTGTGGTCGAGCCCTTTGTGGTACCCACCGGCTCCATGGAGGACACGATCGAGATTGGCGACCAGATCCTGGCACAAAAGGTGAGCCTCGAGCTCGGTCAGCCCGTCAAACAGGGTGATATCGTGGTGTTCCACAACCCCGATGCCACTTCCGAGCATGATGTTCTTGTCAAGCGTGTTATTGCCACGGCCGGTCAGACGGTCGACCTGCAGGACGGCAAGGTGGTCGTTGACGGCCAAGCGCTCGACGAGGACTATACGACGGGCATGAGTTGGCCGCTTTCGGTCCAAGCGCCTGGCGCCCAGGTGAGTTATCCCTACACCGTTCCCGACGGGTGCGTGTGGGTGATGGGCGACAACCGCGAAAACTCTGCCGACTCGCGCTACTTTGGTCCCGTCGATCGCTCCGATTTGATCGCTGTGGCGCTTGTGCGCTACTGGCCGCTCAACCGCATCGGCGCTATCGACTAAAAATCGCTATAGTACAGTACCTAACCGTGTAATCGTTTCGACGAGGGGATATTAGAGGCATGAACGCTTCATCGCTTTCCTTCCAAGACATCATCCTGCGCCTCCAGCAGTACTGGGGCGAGCAGGGCTGCGTCATTATGCAGCCCTATGACTCCGAGGTCGGTGCCGGTACCTTCCATACCGCGACCACGCTGCGCTCGCTCGGTCCCGCCGAATGGCGCACCTGCTATGCGCAGCCTTGCCGCCGTCCCGCCGACGGCCGCTACGGCGAGAACCCTAACCGCATGCAGCACTACTATCAGTTCCAGGTGCTCATCAAGCCGTCGCCGGTCAACGCCCAGGAGCTCTACCTGGGTTCGCTGGCCGCCATTGGCCTGGACCCCAACGACCATGACGTCCGCTTTGTCGAGGACGACTGGGAGAGCCCGACCTTGGGCGCCTGGGGCCTTGGCTGGGAGGTCTGGCTTAACGGTATGGAGGTCACGCAGTTCACGTACTTCCAGCAGGTGGGCGGTATCGAGGTCGACCCCGTGCCCGTCGAGATCACCTATGGCCTGGAGCGTATCGCCATGTACGCTCAGGGCGTCAACTCGGTCTACGATCTGGTGTGGAGCTATCTGCCCGACGGCACGCCCATGACCTACGGCGACGTGTTCCTCGAGAACGAGCGCGAGTTCAGTGCCTATAACTTTGAGGTCGCCAACGTCGAGATGATGCGTCAGAAGTTTGACGACTACGAGGCCGAGTGCCATTCCTGCCTGGAGCGCAAGCTGCCGTTGCCGGCGTACGACTGTGTCATGAAGTGCAGCCACGCCTTCAACCTGCTCGATGCCCGCGGCGCCCTGTCCGCGGTCGAGCGTGCCAACTACATCCTGCGCGTCCGCGCCGTCGCCAAGGCGTGCTGCGAGGCCTACATGGCCGAGGTCGCCGGAGTCAACGAGAATGCCGACCAGGAAGGCGAGGTGGCGTAAGCCATGGCAGACGCTAAGGATTTCCTGTTTGAGATCGGTACGGAGGAAATGCCCTCTGCACCGCTGAACAATGCCGTCAAGCAGCTTGGTACCATGATCGCCAAGGGTCTCGACGAGGCCGGTCTGGCCCACGGCGAGGTCCGCGTGATCTCGAGCCCGCGTCGCCTGGCTGCGCTCGTTGCCGACGTTGCCACCGCGACCGATGAGGTTCACGAGGTCAAGCGTGGCCCCGCGGCAAACATCGCCTTCGACGCTGACGGTAACGCCACCAAGGCCGCCCAGGGCTTCGCCCGCAAGTGCGGTGTGGCTGCCGAGGACCTGGTCCGTCGTGAGGATACCGACGGTCGCGAGTATGTCTTTGCCGAGAAGAACATTCCCTCCGCACCGGCAACCCCGATCCTGACGGCCCTGTGCGAGAAGACCATTGCCGGCCTGCAGTGGCCCAACTACCGCTCCCAGCGCTGGGGCCACGAGCACGCGACGTTCGTGCGTCCGGTCCGCTGGATTTGCTGCCTTCTGGGCGAGGATGTTGTGCCCGTGTCGTTTGCCGACGTGACGAGCGGCAACACCACGCGCGGCCATCGCGTGCTCGGCCCCGGTGACCACGTTGTCGCCAGCCCCGCCGCCTACGAGCAGGTACTCGAGGACGCCGGCGTGCTTTCTGCCGAGCGCCGTCGCGAGGCCATCCTTGCCGGTATCTCCGAGGTCGAGGCCGCTCGCCCCGGCTGCCATGTCGATACGCCCAAGAAGGTCTTTGAGGAGGTCATTAACCTCTGCGAGTGGCCGACGGTGCTCGTCGGTACTTTCGACGAGGAGTTCCTCAAGGTCCCGCACGAGATTATCTGCGAGTCCATGCTCACCAACCAGCGCTACTTCCCGATCTATGACGGGGAGGGCAAGCTGACGCGTGAGTTCGTGGTCGTCTCCAACAGCAAGCCCGAGAACGCCGAGCGCGTGATCGACGGTAACGAGCGCGTCGTGCGCGCCCGTCTGGACGACGCTAAGTTCTTCTACGAGGAGGACCTGAAGATCTCCCTCGACGAGTTCCGTGAGCGTCTGTCCAAGGTTGCCTTCCAGGAGAAGCTCGGTAGCGTGCTCGCCAAGTCCGAGCGCATCGAGCAGCTCGCGCTCGCTATCGCCCGCGAGGCTCACCTGGGCGCCCATCTTGCCGCCGACGCTGCTCGCGCCGCACACCTGTGCAAGGCAGACTTGGTGTCCAACGCCGTCGTCGAGTTCACGAGCCAGCAGGGCGTGATGGGCGGTTATTACGCGACCGCGATGGGGGAGAACGACGAGGTCGCCCATGCTATTCGCGATCACTATCGTCCCCGTTTTGCCGGTGACGAGCTGCCCGAGGGCACCGCTGGCTGCATCGTGGCCTGCGCCGACAAGCTCGATACCATCGCCGGTATCTTTGCCATCGGCGAGCCCCCGACCGGCTCCTCCGACCCCTACGCGCTGCGTCGTGCCGCTATCGGCATTATCAACATCCTGCGCGACCGTCTGCCGATCGACCCCACGTCGCTCATCGACTTTGCCCTCGAACTCTACAGTGAGCAGGGCATTGAGTTCGACGCCGCCGAGGTCGCCCAGCAGGTTCGTGACTTCTTCCATGGCCGCCTGGTGAGCATGGCCCGCGACGAAAAGATTCCGGCCGATACCGTCGCCGCCGTCTCCGCGGTGCACATCATCGCCCCGTCCGTCTTCTTTGCCCGCTGCGCCGCCCTCGACGAGGCCCGCAAGAACGACGCTGAGACGTTCGACAACCTGGCGACCGCCTATGCCCGCGCCGCGCATATCTCCAAGCCCGAGCTGGGTGCGGAGTATGACCGCAGCCTGATGGGCGAGGTCGAGCTTGCGCTCGCCGACGCCTCCGAGGCTGCTCAGACCGCCGTCGATGCCGCCCTTGCTGCCGAGGACTACCCGGCCGCATTTGCCGCCCTCGCCGCCCTGCGCGCGCCCATCGACCGTTTCTTCGATGAGGTCATGGTCATGGACAAGGACGAGCAGCTTCGCGATAATCGCCTTAAGCTGCTCAACCGCTTCGAGGCCGTTTTCTCCGGCATCGCCAACATCGGTGAGCTTGCCCGCAAAAAGTAAGCCAGCCTGCGCATAAGCGCAAAAGGAGCCCCGCATGGATTGCCCGGTCACCGCTCGTCCCACCGTTATCGTTATCTCCGATTCGCTCGGCGATACCGCTTGTGAGGTGGTGCTTGCGGCGTCCGGGCAATTTGATGAAGGGGCTTTTCGTCTCTTGCGCCTGCCCAAGGTGACCTCGGTGGAGCAGGTCAAGTCATTTGTGGGGCCGCGCGTCGATGCCGACCATCGCGATGTCGCCGTGTTCCATACCATTGTCGATCCGGCGCTTCGCGCCCGCGTGCTCGATTACCTGGGTATGCTGCATATCCGTTCGGTCGACCTGATCGGCCCGACGCTTGCCGTGCTGTCGTCGCTCATCGGTGTGCCGCCCAAGTGCGTTGCGGGCGTGATTCACAAGACCGATGACCGCTATTTCCATCGTATCGAGGCCATGGAGTATTTCGTTGAGCACGATGACGGTCGTGGTTGCGACGATCTGTCGGGTGCCGATATCGTGCTGCTGGGTGTGTCGCGTACATCCAAGACGCCGCTGTCGATGTATTTAGCCTATCAGGGCTACAAGGTCGCCAATGTCCCACTGGCGCATGGCATGGAGCCGCCCAAGTCGATTTACGAGGTTGACCCGATGCGCCTGTTCGGCTTGATTTCGACCGTCGATGTGATTTCCGAGATTCGCGATAGCCGCTTGGGCGACGACTACGCCCGCGCCGTCGCAGGCTCCTATGCCGAGCCCGAGAGCGTGCGTAGTGAGCTTGCGGAAGCCCGCGCGCTCATGAAACGCCTGGGCTGCTTTGTAGTGCGTACCGACGGCAAAGCCATCGAGGAAAGCGCTGCCGAGATCATTGCTCACCTCGAAGAGATTCAAGAGGCAAGAGCACGCCGTGCCGCCCGCCGCGCTCAACAGCAGTAGTCCTTTCTGTGATGATTTTTCTGGGACGGGGATTAAAAAATCATTAGGTACTCAATGATTTTTTTAATCCCCGTCCCAGAAAAATCATCGGAGTGGCTAAATAGCCTGAATTGATAAAGCGATTTAGCAAATACATCGCATCTGACCTGCATTCTTCTTGTAGTGGTATCTTCATAAGGTAACCAACTTTACCTACCGTTTACCGCCTGTTTTAGCACGTTTACCAAACCGCGCACCCTCTGCTCAAGCCTGCCCAAAACCCGCCGTATAGTTCCCTCACGGCCTGCATCCGGCGGGTCGATTCGTTACCACGGTCGTGCGCGTAAGCGCATGGAAGGGGAAGTATCGTGAGCGATTGCAAGAGGGTTTACCGTTTTGGAACCGACGCCCAGGGCACCTGTGTCACCGAGGGCGACAAGTCCATGAACTTCGTGCTTGGTGGCAAGGGCGCTAACCTTGCCGAGATGAGCCGTATCGGCCTGCCGGTTCCCGGTGGCTTTACCATTACCTGCCAGACTTGCGTTGAGTACTCCGGCGCCGGCAACGTGTGGCCGGAGGGCGCGCTCGACGAGATCGTTGCCGCCGAGGTCGACCTCGAGGCCCGCTGCGGCAAGAAGCTCGGCGATGCCTCTGATCCGCTGCTCGTGTCGGTCCGCTCGGGCGCTCCGTTCTCCATGCCCGGCATGATGGACACGGTTCTCAACCTGGGCCTCAACGACGATTCCGTCCAGGGCCTTATCGCCCAGACGCAAAACCCGCGCTTTGCCTGGGATAGCTACCGCCGCTTTATCCAGATGTTCTCCAACGTCGTCATGGGTGTCGATGCCGACTTGTTCGAGAATGCCCTGACCCAGGCCCGCCTGGTCGCCGGCGTTCGCGTCGATTCCGAGCTTTCGGCCGAGGACCTGCAGGAACTCGTCGAGACCTTCAAGGGCATCTTCTCCGAGAACGTCGAGGCTGCCCTGTATCCCGAGCTCGAGGTCGCTGACGGCAAGCCCGTCTTCCCGCACGACCCGGAGCTTCAGCTGCGCCTTGCCATCCAGGCCGTCTTTGGCAGCTGGATGAACGAGCGCGCCTGCATCTACCGCAAGCAGCATGGCATTTCCGATGAGCTCGGCACCGCCGTCAACGTCCAGGCTATGGCCTTTGGCAATAAGGGCGAGACCTCGGCGACCGGCGTCGCCTTTACGCGCAACCCGGCCGACGGAACCAAGGAGTTCTACGGTGACTTTCTGGTCAACGCCCAGGGCGAGGACGTCGTCGCCGGCATCCGCAACACCGAGCCCATCGCCGACCTCAAGACCACCCCAGGCCTCGAGTCCGCAGGTGAGGAGCTTGAGCGTGTCTTCCTGACGCTTGAGGACCACTATCGCGATATGTGCGATATCGAGTTCACCATCGAGCAGGGTAAGCTCTGGATGCTCCAGACCCGCGTGGGCAAGCGCACCGCCACCGCCGCCCTGCGCATCGCCATCGAGATGGTCGAGGAGGGCCTCATCACCCGCGAGGAGGCCGTGAGCCGCATCGACCCTGCACAGCTCGACCAGCTCCTGCACCCGCAGTTCGACGCCTCCAAGAAGTACGAGGCGCTCGCTACCGGTCTTAACGCCAGCCCCGGTGCCGCCGTGGGCGAGGTCGTGTTCTCGAGTGATGACGCCGTCGCGCGCGCCAACGAGGGCCACAAGGTCATTCTGGTTCGCTGGGAGACCAACCCCGACGACCTGAAGGGCATGGTCGCTGCCGAGGGTATCTTGACGAGCCATGGTGGCAAGACGAGCCACGCCGCCGTTATCGCCCGCGGCATGGGTACGCCCTGCGTCTGCGGTGTCGAAAGCTTCCATATCGACGCCGCCGAGAAGGTCGTGCACATCGAGGGCAGTGACCGCCTGCTGCATGAGGGCGACATCATCTCCATCGACGGCACCCAGGGCATCGTCGTCGACGGCGCGGTCGACTTGGTCTCTGCAGAGCTCACCGGCGACTTGGACACCATCCTGTCCTGGGCCGACGAGATCCGTCTGGACGAGACCAGCGGCCACGCCAACCACGTGCGCGTCAACGCCGACAACCCCGAGGATGCTGCACTCGCGCTCGAGTTTGGCGCCGAAGCCATCGGCCTGTGCCGCACCGAGCATATGTTCCTGGGCGACCGCAAGAACATCATCCAGAGCTTTATCCTGTCCGATGACGAGGCCGTAAAGCAGCAGGCCCTGGCCGACCTGCTCAAGGTCCAGACCGAGGACTTCCTGGCGATGTTCAAGACCATGTCCGGTCGCGATGTGGTCGTTCGCCTGCTCGATCCGCCACTTCATGAGTTCCTGGATGATCCTCGCGAGCTCGAGGTCGCCATCACCAAGAAGGAAGCCGCTGGCGCCAGCGAGGAAGAGCTTGCCGCCCTGCGCACCCGCCTGCGTCGCATTGACAGCATGGTCGAGTCCAACCCCATGCTGGGCCTGCGTGGTGTGCGCCTGTCCGTCGTCTTTAGCGATCTGCCGCTCATGCAGGTTCGCGCCGTCGCCACGGCTGCTGCCCGCCTTATCAAGGAGGGTGTCGACCCGCGCCCCGAGATCATGGTTCCGCTCGTTTCCATCACGGCCGAGCATGTCCAGACCCGCGAGGTTATCGAGCGCGTGATCGCCGAGGTTTCCGCCGAGGAAGGCGTCGAGCTCAATATTCCCGTGGGCACGATGCTCGAGCTGCCGCGCACCTGCATGGTCGCCGACGAGATCGCCCATCACGCAGATTTCTTCTGCTTTGGCACCAACGACCTCACCCAGACGACCTTTGGCTTCTCGCGCGACGACGCCGAGGCCAAGTTCATCCCGCTGTACCTGCACAAGAAGATCCTGAAGGACAACCCCTTCGAGACCATCGATACGGCGGTGCTGGAGCTCGTGCGCATGGCCGTCGAAAAGGGTCGCGCCACCAACCCTGGCATGCACTTTGGCGTGTGCGGCGAGCACGGCGGCGACCCCAAGTCCATCAAGGGCCTGTTTAACGTGGCCGATGTGGACTATGTGTCCTGCTCGCCCTACCGCGTGCCCCTCGCGCGCCTAGCTGCCGCTCAGGCCAAGCTCGAGGCCAAGCGCAACGCCTAGCCCCCCCTGCGCATCGACGCCTAGCGTAGCCCCCCCCTTCATGCCGCCCGTCTCATTCGTGAGACGGGCGGTTATCATGTGCGGGTTTTGTCTTTTTGTCTGCGTAAAAAATTGTTCTTGCAGCAGAAACCCGCGCGTGTATACTCGAATACGTTTGTTCAACTACGTGCCGGCCAAGGTGGTACGGCACCTCTAGAAGAGTAAGGAATTGCACATGGATTACATCCGCGCAATCGAGCGTCAGCAGATCCGCGAGGACATTCCTCAGGTTCGCGTCGCCGACAACGTCAAGGTTCACTACCGCATTAAGGAAGGCGACCGCGAGCGTATTCAGGTCTTCCAGGGCGACGTTATCCGCATGGCCGGCGCCGGTGCCCGCGAGACCTTCACCGTCCGCAAGATGTCCTTCGGTGTCGGTGTTGAGCGTACCTTCCCGCTTCACAGCCCCAAGATCGCCAAGCTCGAGGTCGTTCGTCATGGTCGCGTCCGTCGCGCCAAGCTGTACTACCTCCGCGACAAGGTGGGCAAGGCTGCTCGCATCCCCGAGAAGCGCTAAGAAGATCGCAGCGTCTGTCCACTCGTTTGGACACAAGGGTCACCTTCGGGTGGCCCTTCTTTTTATCTGATTTGCATGCAAGGAGGGCCTGGTATGGCCAACATGACGAGCTCGGTTTCGGCATCGCAGGTTGCCGGTGAGTTGGCGAGCGCTACGTTTGAGGAGATTCCCGCCCTCGTGGAGCATTATCGCGAGGACCCACGCCAGCAGGTGATCAAGGCTTGTGAACGCGCCCTCAAACGCCATGCCAAAGAGCTTGCCGAGCGCGAGCGCGTCAATGACATGTACGAGCTTATGCATGAGCTTGGTGGCGATGGGGTGGTCGTTGGTGTCGACGAGGTGGGTCGCGGATCGGTGGCCGGCCCTTTGACGGTATGCGCCGTCTGTCTTCCTATGGAGCCGCGCGTCTGGGGTATCAACGATTCCAAAAAGCTCACGCCCGCGCGCCGCGAGTTGCTCTCAGTGAAGATTGCCGAGGTGGCGACGGCGATCGGTTTTTGCCATATCGCGCCGAAGGATATCGATGAAATGGGCATGGCCCGTGCTATCCGTACTGCCGTTGCGGGCGCCGTGGCCGATACGGGACTTGAGCCCGACTGCGTCCTCATGGATGGTAACCCCTTGGGCGCCGTTCCTAACGAGCGCGATGTGGTAAAGGGCGATGCCAAAATCGCCTGCATCGCCGCGGCGTCCATCATGGCCAAGGTCACGCGTGACGAGATGATGGTCGAGTACGACGCCGAGTATCCCGAGTACCATCTGGCCGAGTCGAAGGGCTATGCAAGCCCCGAGCATATCGAGGCCATTCGCAAACATGGACTTTGTCCACTGCACCGCGTGAGCTTTTGCGGAAACTTTCTGCAGACTGAGCGCCTTTTCTAGGTCAATTGTGGAGACAGGGACCTCTGGGGTTTTATAAACTTGCTGGTAACGGGCCGTATGCAACACCATTGCTGCGTACGGCCCGTTTTTTGACGGCATTTGGTCAGCTTTTGGTTTGCTTCCGGTACTTACCCGCACGAAAGGTGCCCTCATCATCGGGGCAATGCAGCGTGCGGGAAAGGAGACCCCATGAGTGCCGCAAGCAAAAAGAGCAAGACGCAGCAGCTCAAGGAGCGTTGGGAAAACGGCGAGCTCGACTGCGGGGCGATGACGCCCGAGTTTATCAAGGGACTCAGTCCCCGCGAGCTGGGCATGCTGGGCGAGCTGATCACCATCGACTACTTTAACGAGCGCGGCTACACCTTGCTGGAGCAGGGTTATCGTTGCACCGAGGGCGAGGCCGATCTGGTGCTGCTCGATGAGCTCGACGATGTCGTGGTGATGGCCGAGGTCAAGACCAGACGCGTCGCACTGGATTGCAACACGCGGGTCTTTCCTGAGGAGGCCGTGGACGCCCAAAAGCAACGCCGCTACCGCCGCATCGCAAGTTGCTATCTCATGGAGCATTATCCGCTCAAGGCGATTCGCTTCGATGCCGTGGGTGTCACCATTCGCGGCGGGCATATCGCCGAGATCGAGCATCAGTACAACGCATTCGATTGGCAGGTGTCGTGATGGCGTTCGAGACGTTTGCCGTTCACGCGGCCTGCATCCGCGGCGTCGAGGCGATTCACGTCACGGTCGAGGTCTCGCTTGCCGGTGGTGTTCCGGGCATCCAAATGCTCGGCATTCCGAGTATGGAGGTGATGGAGTCACGCGGTCGTATTCGCTGCGCGATGCGCTCCGCCGGGTTCGAGATCCCACGCTCGGGCATTACGGTCAACCTAGCGCCCGGCGATATTCGCAAGACCGGTAGCGGCTTTGATCTGCCCATCGCCATCGCGGTTCTGGCGGCCGATGGGCAGATTCCCCGTGACAACCTCGATCGCTGCCTTATCGCCGGCGAGCTCGGCTTGGACGGTACGGTGCTTCCCGTCAAGGGCGAGGTGGCGTTTCAGCTGCTGGCTCGCGACATGGGGCTGTCTTTTATCGCCGGCAGGTCAGACCAGCATGTGCCACTCGCGGGCGTGGATTGTGGATTCATCGATCATTTGTCTCAGCTTGCCCATGGCATGGGCGATGCCGCGCGGCACTACTTGGATTCTGAAGTGCTCGAGGCGACCTTTGAGCCCGAGCTCGACTATGCCGACGTACTGGGGCAGGAGGTCGCCAAGCGCGGCATGGCGCTTGCGGCGGCAGGAGAACTCGGCTTGCTCATGATCGGGTCCCCGGGGTCGGGCAAGACGATGCTCGCGCGTCGTATGACCGGCATCCTGCCCGAGCTTTCCGTTGAGGATCAACAGGAGGCGCTGTGCATCCATTCGGTTTTGGGTGAGAACATTGATGGCTTGTTGGCGGGGCACCGGCCCTTCCGCAGCCCCCATCACAGTATTTCGACCGCAGGTCTTATCGGCGGTGGGCGCCCGGTGCACCCGGGTGAGATCAGCCTTGCTCATGGCGGCGTGCTATTTTTGGACGAGCTTGCCGAGTTTCCCACGGGTGTGCTGCAGACGCTGCGTCAGCCCATCGAACGCGGCTACGTCAGGATCGTACGCGTCGACGGGGCTTTTACCTTCCCGTCGCGCTTTCAGCTGCTGGCTGCGAGCAATCCCTGCCCCTGCGGCTTTTTGGGCGATCGTGAGGTACCGTGTCGCTGCTCGGCGGCGATGGTCGAGCGCTATCGGTCTAAACTGCGCGGTCCTTTGGCCGACCGTATCGACATGATGATCGATGTGACCCGTCCCGACCCTCAGGTGATTATCGAGGGCGCGGAGGGTATGTCGTCAGCTGAGTTACGTGACTACGTTGTGCGCGGTCGCGCTTTTCGCGCTTGGCGCGAATCCCGTATGGACGATGCTGATGCCGAGGCCGGGGATGACGAGACACGGTCCATTGACGGCGTCGTTTCGACCTTTGAGCTCGATGATGCGGCGGAGAAGTGTGTGCTCGGCCTGTCGAAGCGCACGCATCTCACGGGCCGCGGCATCGTGCGCCTGGTGCGTATCGCGCGTACAATCGCTGACGTCGCCGAGAGCGAGCAAGTGACGCAGGACCACGTGCTCGAGGCAGCGATGTACCAGGGAAGGAGGGACCAATGATGGCCGAGGGGACCTTCGAGCTGCATCCAGGTGACGCGTTGTATCCCGAGACCGTTTTGGAGCTTTCTGATGTGCCCCAGACACTCTATGTGCGCGGCAACCCCGAGGTGCTTTCGACGCCCGCGCTCTCCATCATCGGCGCGCGCAAGGCCTCTCCGTATGGTCTTGCCGTGGCAGAGCTTGCGGCAAAGGTTGCGGTCGAGGCGGGCGTGACGGTAGTTTCGGGCGGCGCGGTCGGTTGTGACCAGGCCTCGGGTTGGGCTGCGGTCAATTCCGGCGGCAAACACGTCGTGGTGCTGGGGACGGGCGCCGACGTGGTCTATCCGCGCTCGAGTGCTGGCCTCATCACGCGCACACTCGATACGGGCGGCGCGGTCGTGTCGATCTCCCCGTGGGGCATGGGTCCGCGCAAGTTTGCCTTTCCGCGCCGCAATCGCGTGATCGCGGCCCTGTCGCAAGCCCTCTTTGTATCCGAGGCGGGTATGCCTTCCGGGACGTTTTCTACAGCCGAGGCTGCTATGGATTTGGGGCGAGAACTTCTTGCCGTGCCGGGGTCGATCCTATCGCCCGAGTCGCGTGGCACGAATTACCTCATTGCGAACGGTGCCTGCTGCATCATCGACGAGGAATCTATCGAGATAGCTATCTCACGCATCTACGGCACCCTGCGCTACTCGCGCCCCGATGCTCCCGGCATTGCCGACCTGGATCCAACGCAGCAGACCGTGATGCATGCGCTCATCGCCTCTCCGCTCAAAGTCGACGACATCGCGGCGCTCGTCTCGCTCGATGCCGTCGGCGTACTTAAACTCCTGGGTTCGCTTGAGCTCGAGGGCCTTATCGAGCGCATGATGGATGGAAGGTATGCGCCCTCCAAGTTTGCTCTTCACGCCCAGACACCCTTCGGTCACAATGGAAAACATGTCAATTAGAAAGGTGTTTGCAGATGCTGTTTGATCAGGTGACGGTTGTCGGTGGCGGTCTGGCGGGTTCGGAGTGCGCGATTCAGCTGGCAGACCGCGGGTTTGCCGTAAAGCTGCGCGAGATGCGCCCCCAGGTGAGCTCCCCGGCCCACCATACCGATCACCTGGCAGAGCTCGTCTGTTCCAATTCGTTTAAATCGACCCGTCCGGACTCTGCGGCGGGCTTGTTAAAGGCCGAGCTTGAGCGCATGGGTTCAGTCCTGCTCGATTGCGCCCATCGCGCGGCTGTTCCCGCCGGTGGCGCCTTGGCGGTCGACCGCGTCAAGTTTTCCGAGCTTGTCGAGGCCGAGGTTGCCGCCCGTCCCAATATCGAGGTCGTGCACGGCGAGGTCACGCAGATTCCCGAGGGCCACGTGGTCATTGCCGCGGGCCCGCTGTGTTCACCGGCGCTGAGCGAAGAGGTCATGAAGCTCGTTGGTGGCGACGCCCTTGCGTTCTTCGATGCCGCGGCGCCGATCGTCGATGCCTCCACGCTCGATATGGACGTGCTGTTTTCGCAGTCGCGCTACGAGGAGCAGGGGAGCGGCGACTATCTCAACGCTCCGCTCAACAAGGAGGAGTACGAGGCCTTTATCGAGGCACTTACCACGGCCGACCGCGTGGTGCTCAAAGACTTTGAGGGCGGCGATCTGTTTCAGGCCTGCCAACCTGCCGAGGAAGTTGCGCGCACCGGCAAGGACGCCATTCGCTTTGGCGCCATGAAGCCCGTCGGCCTCACCGACCCGCGTACCGGACGTCGCCCTTGGGCGGCGATTCAGCTGCGTGCCGAGAACAAGGAGAAGACCGCCTATAACCTGGTGGGCTTCCAGACCAACCTGACCTTTGGCGAGCAGAAGCGCGTCTTCCATATGGTGCCGGGCCTGGAGAACGCTGAGTTCTTCCGCTACGGTGTCATGCACCGCAATACCTTTGTCGACGCCCCGCACGTGCTCGATGGCACCTTTGCCGTGCCTGGTACCGGCGTGCGCCTGGCCGGTCAGATCACCGGCACCGAGGGGTACATGGAAGCCGTGGCGACCGGTCTGCTCGCGGCGCTCAACACCTATGCCGAGGCTATCGGCGCCGCGGGCGTCGAGTTGCCCCGCGTGGGCGCCCTGGGCGCGCTCGTGGGCTATGCGACCGATCCTGCCACCGTGGGCTACCAGCCCATGCATGTCAACTTTGGCCTGGTGCCGCCACTCGAAGATGGTAAGCGCCACAGCAAGCGCGACCGCTACCAGGCCTATGCGGACCGTGCGCTCGAGGCCCTTGATGCCTATCTGGCTACTCGCCCCGATCTGTTTGGAGGCGACCGGTCATAGCCTTTGACCTGTACGACACCGTCGACTCGTTTATCGCCTATATCGCACGTGTCGAGGGGCTTTCTCCCAATACGGTGACGGCCTATGGCTCGAGGCTGGAGCGCTTTGCTGCCTGGTGCGAGCGCGAGGATATCGATGCTTTCGCTGCCGACGTGCGCACCATTCGTCGCTATCTTGCCGAGCTTTCGCGTGAGCAGGTGGCTCCCCGAACGCTTGCGGCGCATCTGTCGGCTATCCGATCGCTCTATCGATGGATGGCTGCCGAGGGGGTCGTGGAGGGCGATGTGGTCTCGGCAATTTCCTCGCCCAAGCTCCCGCGCGATCTACCCGGTGTGCTGACGACCCAACAGGTGGAGGCGCTTCTCAAGACGCCTGATACCTCAACACCCGCGGGACTGCGCGATGCGGCGATGCTCGAGCTGCTCTATGCCTCGGGCGCCCGTATCTCTGAGCTCGCAGCACTCAATGTGGAGTCCATTGCGTGGTCCGAACGCACGCTGCGCCTGTGGGGCAAGGGGAGCAAAGAACGTATCGTCCCTCTGTATCGTCGTGCGCTCGAGGCGACGCGTCTCTATATTGAGGAGGGAAGGCCGGAGTTGCTCGCTCAGGCAAAGCGTCGTGACCCCGTTACCGGGCCGCATCCGCTGCTTATATCGGCGCGCGGTAATCGCATGAGTGCCGCCATGCTCAGGCGGCGGTTTCATACGCTGGCGACGCTCGCCGGCATACCTGCCGACATCGCCCCGCATGCGATGCGCCATACCTTTGCGACCGACTTGCTCGAGGGCGGTGCGGACCTGCGCTCGGTTCAAGAGCTGCTGGGCCATGCGAGCCTGTCCACGACGCAGATCTACACGCATCTCACACCCGATCGGCTTAAGCGGGCTGTGGCTCAAGCCCATCCCCGCGGCGAATAGTGGCTGGGACGTCCCGCGCCGCGCTCAGGTGTGTGGTTTTGATTGCGGGTTGGCAGGAAGATGCATTCCTGCTATCATTCATCGGGTTGCTTCACGGCAACAGGTTTTTATCACGCACGCGCGGCTACTTCATACCGTGGTGCCCGGGCTTTGGTAGCACATGTCCGGGTTGGTTTTGGAGGATGACCCCGCGCGGAGGCAAACCACAGGAGGTTTAACATGGCTACCAAGATTAATATCCGCACCCTGCTCGAGGCCGGCTGCCACTTCGGTCACCAGACCCGTCGTTGGAACCCCAAGATGAAGCCGTTCATCTTCGGTGAGCGCAACGGCATCTACATCCTCGACCTCAAGCAGACCATCCTCGACGCCGACCAGGCCTACACCTTCGTCAAGAACGTCGCCAAGGGCGGCAACGTGCTGTTCGTCGGCACCAAGAAGCAGGCTCAGGAGGCCGTCAAGAACGCTGCTGAGCGCGCCAACATGCCTTACATCAACCAGCGTTGGCTCGGCGGCATGCTGACCAACTTCGTCACCATCCGCTCCCGCATCAACCGCATGGAGGAGCTCGAGGCCATGGTCGAGGACGGCCGCATGGCAGTGCTCCCCAAGAAGGAGCAGGCTGTGCTCGGCAAGGAGCTCACCAAGCTCCAGACCAACCTCGGTGGTGCCCGCGACATGAAGGGTCTGCCCCAGGCTCTCTTCGTCATCGACACCAAGCGCGAGGAGAACGCCATCAAGGAGGCTCAGCGCCTGAACATCCCCGTCGTCGCTCTGATCGACACCAACTCCGATCCCGACGAGGTCGAGTACGGCATCCCCTGCAACGATGACGCTATCTCTGCTGTCACCCTTATGTGCGAGCTCATGGCTGACGCCTGCCTCGCTGGCTCCGGCAAGGAGCAGGTCTCCGAGGCCGAGATGGCCGCTGAGCCCAAGGCCGAGTAAATCAGTCTTAGTTAATTCTTTTTCATCTCTTTGAAAGGAACCACAATGGCCCAGATTACCGCCGCTATGGTCAAGCAGCTCCGCGAGATGACCGACTCCCCGATGATGGAGTGCAAGAAGGCTCTCGTCGAGGCTGACGGCGACATGGACGCCGCTGTCGACGTTCTGCGTAAGAACGGTCTTGCCAAGGCTGCCAAGAAGGCTGGCCGTGAGACCAACGAGGGCGCTGTCGCCGCGTTCGTCTCCGAGGATGGCAAGACCGGTGCTCTGCTCGAGCTCTCCTGCGAGACCGACTTCGTTGGCTCCAACGCCAAGTTCACCGGCTTTGCTTCTAAGGTCGCTGAGGTTGTCGCTACCACCGAGCCTGCTGACGTCGACGCTCTGCTCGAGAAGCCGATGGGCGAGGAGACCGTTTCCTCCGAGCTCACCGAGATGATTCACATCATGGGCGAGAACATGAAGATCTCCCGCTTCGCTGCCCGCAAGGCCGAGAACGGCGCGCTCGCTTCTTACATCCACATGGGTGGTAAGATCGGCGTCCTCGTCGAGTTCGCCTTCGAGAAGGCCGAGACCGCTCAGGCTGAGTCCTTCAAGACCTTCGCTCACGACGTTGCCCTTCAGGTTGCCGCCGTCGCCCCGATCTGCGCTACCCGCGATCAGGTTCCGGGCGAGACCGTCGAGCACGAGAAGCAGATCTACATGGCCCAGGCTGCCGAGTCCGGCAAGCCCGAGGCTATCCAGGAGAAGATGGCTGTTGGCCGTCTGGAGAAGTTCTACAAGCAGTCCGTGCTCACCGAGCAGGAGTTCATCAAGGACAGCTCCCTCACCATCAAGAAGTACGCTGAGCAGGTCTCCAAGGAGCTCGGCGACACCATTACCGTCGTTGCCTTTGACCGTCTGGTCCGTGGCGAGTAAATAAGCTCTTGTAGCTGGTAATGAGCAGGCTGTGGGTTTTACTCACAGCCTGCTTTTTCATGGCTCTTATCAGAGCCTTTGATATCATATTGAGAGTCTAATTAAAGGAGGATCGCTTTGTCCGACATCCGATATAAACGAGTGCTTCTTAAGCTTTCCGGCGAAGCGCTGATGGGCGACGGCCAATATGGCATCGACCCCAAGGTTACCGATCATCTTGCCAAGCAGGTCAAGGAGCTGCTCGCCGTTGGCCATGAGGTCGGCGTCGTTGTCGGCGGCGGCAATATTTTCCGCGGCATGGCAGGCGCTGCCGGTGGCATGGAGCGTGCTCAGGCCGACTACATGGGCATGCTCGCGACCGTTATGAACGCGCTCGCCCTGCAGGATGCTTTCGAGCATAACGACGTTCCCTGCCGTGTGATGAGCGCTATCCAGATGAACGAGATCTGCGAGCCCTATATTCGCCGTCGCGCCATCAACCACCTTTCCAAGGGCAACGTCGTTATTTTTGCCGCCGGTTCGGGCAATCCGTACTTTACGACCGACACCGCCGCGGCTCTTCGTGCGTGCGAGATCGGCGCCGAGATTCTGATTAAAGCCACCAAGGTTGACGGCATCTACGACAAGGATCCCGTCAAGTGCGCCGATGCCGTCCGTTTTGACAAGATTACCTATCACGAGGTTCTCGTCCGTGGTCTGCAGGTTATGGATTCCACGGCTACGGCACTGTGCCAGGATAACCGTATGCCGATTTTGGTCCTCAACATCGATGGCGAGGACACCGTCAAGCGCGCGCTTTCGGGTGAGCCCGTCGGCACGCTCGTCTATCAGGAGGATTAAGCATGGCAGAGAACATCACCGCCCACATGGACAAGTCGCTCGAGTCCCTCAAGCATAACTTCTCCAAGGTCCGTACCGGCCGCGCCAATGCCAACATTCTGTCCGACATCACCGTCGATTATTACGGTGTTCCCACGCCGGTCACGCAGGTTGCCGCCGTCAAGACCCCCGAGGCCCACATGCTGCTCATCGAGCCGTGGGACAAGGCGCTCATCAATGCTATCGTCAAGGCCATCGGCGCTTCCGATCTGGGTATTACCCCCAACTCCGATGGCACCGTCGTTCGTCTGCCGTTCCCGGCTCCCACCGAGGAGCGCCGTCGCGAGCTCGTCAAGGAGTGCCGCGAGTACGCCGAGCAGGCCAAGGTGTCTATCCGTAACATCCGTCGCGACTTCAACAACAAGCTCGAGCGCGATGAGGAGCTCACCGAGGACGATGTCCGTCGCGAGCAGGCCAAGGTCCAGAAGCACACCGATGAGTATGTCGCCAAGGTCGAGGAGCTTCTGAAGGAAAAAGAAGCCGAGGTCATGGAGATCTAAGGTGCAATACGACGAGCATAAACTGGTCGAGTACTTTGCCGACGCCCCTGCGGGCGTCGGTTTTTCCGACCTTGACCTCAATAACATTCCGCACCATATCTCGTGCATCATGGACGGCAACGGTCGTTGGGCCACGTCGCGCGGTCTTGCGCGCACTGAGGGCCACAAGGCGGGTATCGTCTCGCTGCGCGAGATCATTACCGCCTGCGTGCGCCTGGGCGTCGACGTGCTTTCGGCGTATGCATTTTCGACCGAAAACTGGAATCGACCGCAGCACGAAGTCAACGTTCTGATGCACCTGTTTGCCAAGACGTTTATCGACGAGCTGCCGCTTCTGAAGCGCGAAAATGTGCGCGTAGGCTTTTTGGGTGACATTTCCGCGCTGCCCAAGAAGACTCGCGACGTTTTTGAGCGCGGTCTTGCCGAGTGCGCCGATCACACCGGTATGACGCTGGCGCTTGCCGTCAACTACGGCGCGCGTGCCGAGATTACCCGCGCTGTCCGTCAGATCGCATCCGACGCTGCCGCCGGTAAGATCGATCCTGCCGCAATTGATGACGACATGGTGGCTTCCCACCTCTATACCGCCGGCCTTCCCGATCCTGAGCTTGTGATTCGCACTTCTGGTGAGCTGCGCCTTTCGAACTATCTGCTGTGGCAGGTGGCTTATTCCGAATTCTACGTCACCGATACCTATTGGCCCGACTTTGATCGTTGGGGCCTTGTCGACGCCATTTTGGCCTATCAGGGCCGTGACCGTAGGTTTGGTGGTCTGAGCAAGACCGAGGAGGCTTAATCGTGTCCGATCGTCCCAAGGCAACTGCTCCCAAGACCTCTGAGCGCAAGGCTGCCGCTGCGGGAGCGCCTGCAGCAAAGAATGGCACCGGTTCGTGGCTTGCGGGCTTTATCACCCGGGCCGCCGCCGGTATCGTCTACGCCGTCGTCTTTATCCTGTGTCTGGTTTTGGGTATCGTCCCTACGGCCATCTTTGTTTCTGTTATGAGCGGTCTGTGCTGCTATGAGTTTTTCCGTATGACGAGGCTCGATGGCAAGATGGCTAACGAGCGTATGGGTATCGCTGCCGCCGTACTCTTTCCGCTGTCGGCGTTGGGCGATTCGATGTTGCTAAATGCCCTGCTTTTTGCCCTGATGCTCGCTGTGGGCATTTGGTATGTCTGGTCGCCGCGTACCCGTATCTCTGATGTGGCCGTGACGCTCATGGGTCCCATCTACACTGGCTTTATGCTGTCGGCTATCGTGTTGCTGCGCGATGCCGTGCCCGGTTTTGCCGGCGCCCTGCTTTCGGTGGGCGTTTGCGCGTCCCTTTGGGTCTCCGATTCGTTTGCCTACATCGTGGGAAGCCGTATCGGCAAGCACAAGATGGTCCCCAAGATCTCTCCCAAAAAGAGCTGGGAGGGGTTTGTCGGTGGCATCCTGGGCTCGGTTTTGATTTGGCTCATCCTGTGGGCGACGCACTTCTACAAGCTCAGCCTGCCCTATGCGCTGCTGTGCGGCGTGGTCGTGTCCGTCCTAGGCGTTATCGGCGACCTTATCGAGTCACGCATCAAGCGCGGTGTGGGCGTCAAGGATTCCGGCAACCTTATCCCGGGCCATGGCGGCATGCTCGACCGTAGCGACTCGCTTATCTTTGGCTGCATCACCGCACAGCTGTTGCTGATGATCGGAGGCGTGCTGTAATGTCCTTCCAGACGACGTATGGCCCCGATGGACGCCTTCGCGTTGCCATCCTGGGTTGTACGGGCTCTATCGGCACCCAGGCGCTCGATGTGTGCCGCCAGCATGCCGATCGCCTGCAGGTGACGGCGCTGTCCGTTAATTCCAGCACCTCGGAGCTCGTTGCCGCTGCCCGCGAGTTCTCGGTTCCGGCGGTTGCCGTTGCCGATGTCGCTCATGGCGATGACGCCGTGCTGCAGGAGTTGCCCGAGGGCACACAGCTCGGCGTTGGCGCGCAGGCGGTTTGCGAGCTCGCGCGTCGCGACGATGTCGACTGCGTGCTCGTCGCTATTGTGGGCGCCGCCGGTCTCGAGGCGAGCCATGCGGCCTTGACCTCGAATAAGCGCCTTGCCCTTGCTAACAAGGAGTCCCTCGTCGTCGGTGGCGACTTGCTTATGCCGTTGGCGCAACCGGGCCAGCTTATTCCGGTCGACTCTGAGCATTCCGCCATCTACCAGTGCTATCTGGGGGAGAACCCGCGCGAGGCCCACTGCATTTGGCTCACCTGCTCGGGCGGTCCGTTCTTTGGCCGCACGCGCGACGAGCTCGATCGCGTGACGCGTGCCGATGCCCTCGCGCATCCCACGTGGGCCATGGGTGCCAAGATCACCATTGACTCCGCCACCCTCATGAACAAGGGCCTGGAGCGCATTGAGGCCATGCATCTGTTTAACTGCGACCTCGATTTCATTAACGTGGTCGTGCAGCGTCAGTCCAAGATTCACTCTATGGTCGAGTTCGCCGACGGCTCCGTGATGGCGCATCTCGGTGCATCCGACATGCGTATTCCCATCCAGTTCGCGTTCTCGTATCCCGAGCGTTGGGATACTCCGGCGCCTCGTATCGATTTCCGCGAGCTGGGGCAGCTCACGTTTGATGCTGCCGACATGGATACCTTCCGCTGTCTGGCACTGGCCGAGCGTGCCGGCAAGACGGGTGGCACCATGCCGTGCGTGCTCAATGCCGCCAACGAGGTCGCCGTCGATGCCTTCCTGCACGATGGCTGCAGCTTTACCGATATCGATCGCATTGTGGAATCCTGCATGGACGCCCACGATATGCAGGTGGTCGATTCGTTTGAGCAGCTTCGCGACATCGATGCGTGGGCGCGTGAAAAGGCTGCGCAGGTGCTCGCCGCAACCCGTTCCTAACCCATAAGGATTGCTTTTTCGTTTTATGGATACTGTTCTGAGCGTTCTCTCATCGGTCTTTTGGGGCCTGCTGATGCTTTCCGTCCTCGTGTTTTTGCACGAGGGCGGCCACTTTTTGGCGGCGCGCGCCTGCGGCGTCCGTGTGACCGAGTTCTTTTTGGGTCTGCCGTGCCGCTTTGACATCCATTACACGTCGCGTCGCATTGGAACCAAGTTTGGCGTGACCCCGCTGCTGCTGGGTGGCTACGCTGCCATCTGCGGTATGGATCCGACCGATGTTTCGTGCGCCGACCGCGTGCTCGCGGCTATCTATCGTCATGGTCGCGTGACCGTGGCCGACCTTGCTGTCGAGCTCGAGCTTTCCGAGGAGGATGTGCTCGAGGCATGCGCCCTTTTGCTGGGCTGGGGCTCCATCGCGCCCTGGTATGAGGAAGGGGAGAAGCCCTCGCCGAGCTACTATCCCACCAAATATCAGACGTTGCCGCGAGACAAGGCAGGCTATACCACCTTTGATGGTCGCCGTTTCGATCGCGAACATGCGACTGCCGAGGGCGATGTGTGGGAGCTGCCGTGCGGCGAGGCCGAGTTCCTTGCGCAAGAGCGCTCGCACACCTATCTTGGCCAAGGCTTTCTCAAGCGCGCTTTTATGCTGCTCGCGGGCATTATCGTCAATATCTTGACGGGTTTTTTGCTCCTTATGAGCATCTATTCCATTGCGGGTGTCACCGTGCCGATGGATACCAACGTGATCGGTCAGGTTGACGAGGGGTCTATTGCCGCCAAGGCGGGTATCGAGGGCGGTGACGCGATCCTTTCGGTTGACGGTGTCTCATGTTCCACTTGGATGGATGTCTACGATGCCATCGGCAAGGCTGCCGGTAAGGACGATATCGCCATCGAGTACGAGCGTGACGGCAAGCAGCATTCGACCACGGTTGCGCTCAAAGAGGACGAGCGCCTAGGTGTGTATGCCTCTACGCAGGTGGTCCGTTTAGACCCCATCACTTCGGCTCGCCTGTCGTTCTCCTATGTCGTGCAGACAGCGGATGGCGTGATGCGCCTGCTCCAGCCGCAGCATACGATGGAGATCCTCGATCAGTCCTCTTCGATCGTGGGTATTAGCGTCATGTCCTCGCAGGCAGCTGCTGCCGGTCCCGTCACGTTCTTCTCGTTTGCCGCGCTCATTTCGTTCTCGCTTGGCTTTATGAACCTGCTGCCCATCCCACCACTCGATGGCGGTAAGCTGGTCATCGAGATCATTCAAAAGATTGCGGGCCGCGAGCTGCCGCTCAAAGTGCAGACAATCGTCAGCTATGTCGGCATCGCGCTCTTTGCACTGCTGTTTGTCTATATGCTTCGTTCCGACATCCTTCGATTTATTCTGTAGGGGAGTGTTTGGATTGTCTTTATCCCATCCTTTGCCTCGCGAGTTGACGCGCCCCGTGCATGTGGGCGGCGTGCAGATCGGTGGTGGCGCTCCGGTCGTGGTTCAGTCTATGACCTGCACCGATACTGCTGATGCCCAGGCAACGCTTGCGCAAGTGTGCGCGTTGGCGCAGGCTGGCTGCGATATCGTGCGCGTGAGCGTGCCTACCGAGGCTGCGCTCGAGGGCTTTCGCACGATTTGTGCCGAGTCTCCGGTGCCAATCGTCGCCGATATCCATTTTAACCATAAGCTTGCCATTGGCGCTGTCGAGGCTGGTGCCTCTAAGCTGCGCATCAACCCCGGCAATATCGGCGATTGGGCTAAGGTCGATGCCGTCATCGATGCCGCGGGTGCCGCGGGCTGCGCGATTCGCATTGGCGTGAACGCGGGCTCGCTTGAGCAAGATATTGCCGAGCGCGACGACCTCACGCAGCCCGAAAAGCTCGTGATGTCGAGCGAACGCTTTGTGCGGCACTTTGAGGACCGTGGGTTTACCAACATCGTGCTATCCGCCAAGGCCCATAGCGTACAGACGACACTTGATACCTATCGCGCCCTGTCGCGCGAGATACCGCATGTTCCGCTCCACCTGGGCGTGACGGAGGCGGGGACCAAGCTTCAGGGCACCATCAAGAGCTCTGTAGGCTTGGGTATCTTGCTTTCCGAAGGTATCGGCGACACCATGCGTGTGTCGCTCACGGCCGATCCGGTTGAGGAGCCGCCGGTCGCCTGGGGAATTCTACAGTCGCTGGGCCTGCGTCGCCGTGGTCCCGAGATTGTCTCGTGCCCCACGTGCGCCCGCTGCCAGGTTAACCTCATTCCCATCGCCGAGGAGGTCACCGAGCGGCTTAAGAACTATTCCGCGCCGCTTTCGATCGCCGTGATGGGATGTGCGGTCAACGGCCCCGGAGAGGCATCTGATGCCGACCTGGGCGTTGCTTGCGGACGTGGTCAGGCCTTGCTCTTTTCGCATGGCCAGATCATTGGTAAAGTAGCTGAGGACCAAATTGTCGACGCGCTTATGGCCGAGGTCGACAAGCTTATTGAGGAGAAGTAAATGACTCGAGCAATGTATATGTCTAAGCTCTATGCGCCGACGCTTAAAGAGGATCCGGCGGACGCTGAGCTCGCCAGCCACCGCCTGTTGCTCCGTGCCGGCATGATCCGCAAGGAGGCCGCCGGCCTGTATTCCTATCTGCCGCTTGCTTGGCGCTCGATCCGCAAGATTGAGAACATCGTGCGCGACGAGATGGACGCTGCCGGCGCCCAGGAGCTTATGATGCCCATCATGGTCGATGCCGAGCTGTGGCGTGAGTCCGGCCGTATCGACGCCTATGGCAAGGAGCTTGTGCGCTTTGACGACCGTCATGGTCGCGAGTTCGTCCTGGGCCCCACGCACGAGGAGACCGTCACGGCCCTAGTGCGCAATGAGCTGCGCTCCTATAAGCAGCTGCCCGTCAACCTGTACCACATTCAGGACAAGTTCCGCGACGAGTTCCGCCCTCGCTTTGGCCTGATGCGCGGTCGCGAGTTCATCATGAAGGACGCCTACAGCTTCTCCGCCACGCAGGAGAGTCTGCAGGAGGAGTACGACAAGATGAAGCAGGCCTACGCCAACATCTGCGAGCGCTGCTACATCAAGGCTCTGCCCGTTGTCGCCGACTCCGGCGAGATCGGCGGCGATACCTCCGTCGAGTACATGGCTTTGGCCGACGCCGGCGAGGCTTCGCTGGTCTACTGCGACGATTGCGGCTTTGCTGCCGATGACGAGGCGGCAAGCACCAAGGTCGTCGTGACCGAGGGCCCCGGCGACGGTACGCTCACCAAGGTCGAGACTCCGGGCATGGGCACCATCGAGGCCGTTGCCAAGTTCTTTGGCTTCCCCGAGAACGGTACGCGAAAGTCGCTGGCGTTGATCGATGCCGAGGGCAAGCCAGTCGTGGCCATTGTCCCGGGCGACCACGAGCTCAATGACTGCAAGGCCGAGCACGTCTTTGGCAAGGGCTATCGCATGATGACCGACGAGGAGCTCCAGACCTACGGTCTGCACAAGGGCTTTATCGGACCGGTTAACTTGCCCGAGGGCATCCGTCTGGTGTGCGACGAGAGCCTGCGCGAGTCCAAGCAGTGGGCCTGCGGTGCCAACGAGGTCGATTATCACTTTACCGGTGCCTGCCCCGAGCGCGACTTTACCGTCGATGAGTGGGCAGATCTGGTCACCGTCGTTGCCGGCGATCCCTGCCCGCACTGCGGCAAGCCGCTCTCTGCTGCTCGCGGCATCGAGGTCTCGCAGGTCTTCCAGCTGGGTACCAAGTATTCCGAGGCCATGGGCGCCACCTTTATGGACGAGGACGGCAAGGAGAAGCCGCTTATCATGGGTTGCTACGGCGTGGGCGTGTCCCGCTCGCTTGCTGCCGTCGTGGAGCAGCACAACGACGAGCACGGTATCGTCTGGCCGGTTTCCGTTGCCCCGTACGAGGTCGCTGTGATTCCGCTCGATCCCAAGAAGGAGGAGTGCGCAACCGTCTGCGACCAAATCGTCGAGGGCTTGTGCGCCGAGGGTATCGAGGTCGTCGTCGACGACCGTGACGAGCGTCCCGGCTTTAAGTTTGCCGATAACGACCTTATGGGATTCCCGTATCAGGTGGTGCTTGGCAAGCGTGGCCTTAAGAATGGCACCGTTGAGCTCAAGGACCGTGCCACGGGCGAGCGCGAGGACGTGGCGATTGACGAGGTCGTCGCCAAGGTTGCCGAGCTTGTTAAGGCGGCCCGCCGTTAATCGACGTTTCTGCTATTAGATGTAATTGCGGGACTGCTCCGTATCTCTCTTAGGAAGAGATGCGGAGCAGTCTATTTTGTTGCGTGAATAAACTCGATGGGTAAAGGAAAACCCCACAGCCCATATGAGCTGCGGGGTTTTCTTGTGCCTCCGATGCGAAATAAATCGCTCAGATATTACTGATAATCGACGACGTCGATCCAGTTCTTCAGGAACTCATCGTTCACGTTGCGCTTACGAGCGAGCTCGGAAGCGGCGACGATGCTCGTCCACTGACGCACGACCTGCATGGGCATGTCGGCGCGGTCGCAGTAGAGCTCCAGGTAGGCCTCGGCCTGATCCTTGCTGTTGAGGGCGAAGAGCAGGTAGGTGGTGGCAACGTCGGCAGCAGGGGAGCCCTGGGTGGCGTGTGCCCAGTCGCACACATAGAGCTGGCCGTCGTCGCCGACGATGACGTTGGAGGGGTTGAAGTCGCCGTGGCAGACCTTGAACTCCTTGGTCATGCCGTCCAGACGCTCCTGAAGGTTGTAGCGCGTGGTGGCATTGAGCTGATCAAGGCTGTCGATCATGCGGGCGAACTTGTCGCGCTGACGGTTGAGCAGCGGGGAGGTGTAGCCGTGGATCTCGATTTGGAGGTCGACGAACATCTCGAGATACTCACCAAAGCGCTGGGGCTCGGCAGTCATCTTCTCGGCAAGGGTGGTGCCCGGAACCTTCTCGGTCACGAGCGCCCAGCCGTTGGCGTTCTCGAGCTGGGAAACCTCGAGAGCCTTGGGGCTGCGGATGCCGCACTCATTGATGCGGGCAAGATTCAAAGCCTCGTTGAACACGTCGGAGACAGGCTTGGTCTCGTTAAAGACCTTGACAATCTTGTCGCCCAGGTCGTAAACGACCTTGTTGCCACGGCGGACGAGCTCGGTCTTGGAATCGGGTAGCAGCATGGTTGCATCCTTTCAACGATGCGATAGAAGCGACGGCGGGGGTGTGTGAAACACCCGTGCACCCCCGCCGTTAAAAACCGTGCTAAAACTAGCAGACGGCGTAGTCCTGAGGCTCGCGGCCGTAGTAGGCGTCCAGGTAGAGCTCCTTGATCTCGCTCATGAGCGGGTAGCGCGGGTTAGCGCCGGTGCACTGGTCGTTGAATGCCTGCTCGGTCATCTCGTCGAGGGTGTCGAGGAAGTACTGCTCGTCAACACCGTAGTCGGCGATGGTCTTCTTGACACCGATGAAGTCCTTGAGCTCCTCGAGCTTCGTGATGAAGTTCTCGAAGACCTCCTTGTCGTCCTTGCCCTCGATGCCGCAGTACTTGGCCATCTCGGCGTAGTTGTGCAGCGCGTTGGGGTAAGGATACTGGGAGAACGTGCCCATCTTGACGGGAGCCTCGGCGGCGTTGTAGCGCATAACGCGGGTCAGGATGACGGCGTTGGCGAGGCCGTGGGGCAGGTGATGGAAGGCGCCGAGCTTGTGAGCCATGGAGTGGTTGAGGCCCAGGAAGGCGTTGGCGAAGGCCATGCCGGCCATGCAGGAGGCGTTGTGCATCTCCTCGCGGGCGTGCGGGTCCTTGGCGCCGTTCGTGAAGCTGGAGGGCAGGTTCTCGAAGACGAGCTTAGCAGCGCGCTCGGAGAGGCCCTTGGTGTAGTCGGAAGCCATGATGGAGACGTAGGACTCGATGGCGTGGGTCATGACGTCGATGCCGGAGGCAGCGGTCAGGCCGCGCGGGGCGGTCATGCAGTTGTCGGCGTCGACGATAGCCATGTTGGGGAGCAGCGCGTAGTCGGCGAGCGGCCACTTGATGCCGGTCTCCTTGTCGGTGATGATGGCGAACGGCGTGCACTCGGAGCCGGTACCCGAAGAGGTCGGGACGGCGACGAAGTAGGCCTTCTTGCCCATCTCGGGGAAAGTGAAGATACGCTTGCGGATGTCCATGAAGTCCATGGCCATGTCCTCAAACTTGCACTCGGGGTGCTCGTACATCATCCACATGATCTTGCCGGCGTCCATAGCGGAGCCACCGCCGACGGCGATGATGACGTCCGGCTCAAAGAGAGCCATCTGCTTGGCGCCGCGACGTGCGCACTGCAGCGACGGATCGGGCTCGACGTCGTAGAAGCAGTCGTGGGCGATGCCCATCTCGTCGAGCTTGGCCTCGATGGCGCGGGTGTTGCCATTCTTGAAGAGGAACTGGTCGGTGACGATGAAGGCGCGCTTCTTGCCCATGACGGTACCGAGCTCGTCGAGGGCGACGGGCGTGGAACCCTTCTTGAAGTAGACCTTCTCGGGAGCGCGGAACCACAGCATGTTCTCACGGCGCTCGGCCACAGTCTTAACGTTGATCAAGTGCTTCACCCCAACGTTCTCGGAGACGGAGTTGCCGCCCCAGGAGCCGCAGCCCAGGGTCAGAGACGGCTTCATGCCAAAGTTGTACAGGTCACCGATGCCGCCGTGCGAGGACGGGGTGTTGATGACGATACGGCAGGCCTTCATGACGTGCTCGAACAGGCTGATCTTCTCGGCCTGGGCGGGGTGCACGTACAGAGAGGCGGTGTGGCCCGGGCCACCGGCGAGCACCAGGTGCTCGGCCTTGTCGACTGCCTCCTGGAAGTCCTTGGCGTGGTACATGGCCAGGACCGGGGAGAGCTTCTCGTGGGAGAACTCCTCCTTGGCGGGGTCGGTGGAGGTGACCTCGGCGATCAGGATCTTGGTCTTGGCGGGAACCTCGATGCCTGCGAGCTCGGCGATCTTGGCGGCAGCCATGCCGGGGATGCGGTGGTCGAGAGCGCCGTTCTTGAACATGGCGGCACGCAGAGCCTCCATCTCGGCACCCTGCTTGACGAAGTAGCAGCCGCGCTTCTGGAACTCGGCCTTAACCTGGTCATAGATGGTGTCGATGACGGTCACGGACTGCTCGGAAGCGCAGATCATGCCGTTGTCGAAGGTCTTGGAGTGGATGATGGAGTTGACGGCGAGCAGCACGTCGGCGGTGTCGTCGATGACGACCGGGGTGTTACCGGCGCCAACGCCCAGGGCGGGCTTGCCCGAGGAGTAGGCGGCCTTGACCATGCCCGGGCCACCGGTGGCGAGGATGATGTCGACGTCGCGCATGACCATGTTGGTCAGCTCGATGGAGGGGACATCGACCCAGCCGATGATGCCCTCGGGGGCACCGGCCTTGACGGCGGCGTCAAGCACGAGCTTAGCGGCGGCGATGGTGCACTTGGCGGCAGCCGGGTGCGGGGAGATGATGATGGCGTTGCGGGTCTTCAGGCTGATCAGCGTCTTGAAGATCGCAGTGGAGGTGGGGTTGGTCGTCGGGATGACGGCGCCCACGATGCCGATGGGCTCGGCGATCTTGGTGATGCCGTAGGCCTCGTCGCGCTCCAGGACACCACAGGTCTTGGTGTTCTTGTAAGCGTTGTAGATGTACTCTGCGGCGTAGTGGTTCTTGATGACCTTGTCCTCAAGAACGCCGCGGCCGGTCTCCTCGATGGCCATCTTCGCCAACGGGATACGAGCCTTGTTGGCGGCCATGGCGGCCTCATAGAAGATCTTGTCGACCTGCTCCTGCGTGTACGTAGCAAAAAGCGCCTGGGCCTCTCGCATCTGAGCGAGCTTAGCCTCAAGCGCCTCTACGTTGTCCACAATTGCGGGAGTAGTGTTTTCCGGTGACTTTTTCACCATTTGTGTCTCCTTGCGATCGGAGATTTACCCTACGTCTTGCATGATAGCAAGAAATAATTCGGTAAACGGGAAGATTCCCGTAAAAGGCATACTAAAACGCTTCAATAAACTGAAGCGTTTTAACTAAAACTATCTGCCAGTGCATCGCCCCGCTCATTGGGGACAGGCTTACATGAGTGCTTTCACTCATTTGGGACAGACATCGATTTGTCATTTTGTCGTTTTGGGTATGTTTTTGTCGTTCATTGTATATAAATAGGTCACAGGCTCAGCATTTCGCGTTGCTTCTCTCCTTTTAGGTGTTGCCTGTACAGTTTTGAAAGGAGAGATTATGCCCCGATGCGCCCGCGCCGTTTCGCTCACCGGCTATTACCACGTCTATGACCGCGGCAATTCCAAACAGATTATTTTTGAAGATGACTCCGACCGCTATCGTTTCTTATCGGACATCTCGGACAGGTTTGCTTGCCATGACGTGGCGGTGTTGGCCTGGTGCCTTATGGACAACCACTTCCATTTGATGGTTGATGACCCATTTGACAACCTTTCAAAGGCAATGCAGTGCGCGCTGACGGCCTATGCCAAGTATTTCAATGGGAAAACCGGAAGAACGGGCCACCTGTTTGATAATCGCTATTCGCGGGTCGCGGTCGAGTCGGACACGCAGGCGGTGCAGTTGCTCGATTATATCCATCTCAATCCCGTGAAAGGTGCGCTCGACTCGCTTGATGCCTACCGCTGGTCAAGCTACAAGGCATACCAGCTGGGATACGATCCCTTTGATATCTGCGATGCGGCCCCCATGCTCGATATTGTCGGGGGTTCCCGTCGCTATTGCGAGCATCTTAAGGAAGTTGCCGAGCGGATCTGGTCAGTTGAGATTCTTCCGCGTCGACGGATTCCCGACGAGGATGCCCTTACCGTCGCACACGAGGCCCTGCCGAGCATTGATCCTGCGCTGCTCAAGGCCCTGCCACGCCCCGAACGCGATGCCTGTCTGCTAAGGCTCAGGCGGGCCCATCTTACGGTCAAGCAAATTGCCCGTATCACCGGTATCGGCGCTACAAGCGTAACCAAGGCCACCACAGGCTGGAACGAGGCGGCCTGAGGTATGGATTGGGGCCGATCGATGCACTGTGAGCTTAGGAAAGCATTCATCTAAGTCTGTCCCCAATGCGTGAAAACACTCATGTAAGTCTGTCCCCAATGAGTGCAAAAAGGCGCCCTCCGTGGGGGAGGACGCCTTTGGTAAGTTCTATGTGAACGCGAGGTCTTTGACCCGGAGAGTCCGAGGTACTTGTTGGTAAGACCTTATTTAGGAGCGCGCAACCTTGCCGGACTTGAGGCAGGTGGAGCAAACGTTCATCTTGCGACGGTGACCATCGACGACGACGTAGACGCGCTGGATGTTGGGGCGGAACTTACGGTTGGTGACGCGGTGAGAGTGGCTGATGGAGCGACCGGCAACGGGGTGCTTACCGCAAACTTCGCAAACTTTGGACATAACTGACCCTCCTTGGGCGACAAACGAACATGTCGCGTTAACAAACAAGCCTGAACTATAGCACAGAAGCATGTCTCTGTGCGCAATCTACACAGAGATATTTCTCTTTTGGCGATAGTGCCCACGCTACGGCCCTGGACGTAGATCCGATTTGCGTGCAGCAGAGGGGATTATGCCAGCTCGCAACAAGGTTTTCAAGCGCGTCCCACAAATATATATAGGTTTATGGAGCTATTGGCTCCGTTTACGGATTGACTAGTATTTATGCTCGCATTTGAGCCCGAGGTTGGCTACACTATGCCTTGACCATTAAAGGGGTACGAGATACCCACATGGAATTACATAGCTGTCAATGAGCAGTACTTCCTGTGGGTGTCTGGTTCCGCTTTGAGCGGTCGGGCATCTATTTTTTTGACTGTGTCAGCAGTCAAGACATGTGAGGAAGGAGATCGATGGGCACGACTTCCCCCAAGGCGGTCATCATGGACGAGACCGCCGTCAATCGAGCGATGACCCGCATCGCGCACGAGATTCTCGAGCGCAACGAGGGCTGTGAAGACCTCGCTCTGGTCGGCATCGTCACGCGCGGCGACCTTCTGGCAAAGAAGCTCGCCGAGGAGATCAAGGAGATCGAGGGCGTCGACGTTCCGCTCGGCAGCCTGGACATCAGCTTCTACCGCGATGACTATGCGACCAATTTCGCTCCCGCGATCCACGCTACCAACATTCCCTTCAGCGTCGACGGCAAGCGCGTCGTGCTGGTGGACGACATCCTGTATACGGGCCGTACTATCCGCGCCGCTCTGGACGCCGTTATGGACCTGGGCCGTCCGAGCCGCATCGAGCTGGCAGTTCTCGTTGACCGCGGTCACCGTGAGCTCCCCATCTCGCCGGACTTTGTCGGCAAGAACGTTCCCTCGTCGCATGAGGAGAATGTGCACCTATATATGAAGGAAGTCGACGGCCACACCGCCGTCGAGATTAACGACGTCGCGCCGGGTTCCCACGTGGGCTCCGCGCCGCTGGGAGGTGAGTAGTACCGTGGCGTTCAACCATAAGCACCTGATCGACATTACCGAGTACTCCGAAGAGGACATCAAGCTCATCCTCGAGACCGCCAAGGCGTTCTCTGAGGTCAACGAGCGTGCGATCAAGAAGGTCCCCACGCTCAAGGGCAAGACCATCGTCAACATGTTCAACGAGCCCTCGACGCGCACCCGCAGCTCCTTCGAACTCGCCGAGAAGCGTCTTTCGGCCGACAGCCTCAACTTTGGCGGCTCCTCGACCTCCACGGTCAAGGGCGAGAGCCTCGTCGACACCGTCGAGACCCTCAATGCCTACAAGATTGATTGCATCGTCGTTCGCGATAAGCACGCCGGTGCTCCCTACATCGTCACGCAGAACTCGCCCGCGAGCGTCATCTGCGCCGGCGACGGCAAGCACAACCACCCCACGCAGGCCCTGCTCGACCTGTACACCATCTGGGAGCACAAGGGTGACTTCCACGGTCTGAAGGTCGCCGTCGTCGGCGATATTGCGCACTCCCGCGTGTGCGGCTCGCTGATCCCCGCACTTAAGATCATGGGCTGCGAGACCTACGCCGTCGCCCCCGGCACGCTGCTGCCGCCGGCGCCCGAGGTCCTGGGCTGCGACCACGTGACGAGCGACCTCGATTCCGTCCTGCCCGAGCTGGACGTCGTCTACATGTTGCGCGTGCAGCAGGAGCGCCTCGAGGGCGCACCGTTCCCCACGATTCGTGAGTACCACAAGCTCTTCGGTCTGACCAAGGACCGCGAGAAGCTCATGAAGCCCGATGCGATTATCTGCCACCCGGGCCCCATCAACCGCGGCGTTGAGTTCGACTCCTATATGGCCGACCACCCGCAACGCTCCGTCATCCTGGAGCAGGTCTACGCCGGTATCTGCGTGCGTATGGCTATCCTGTATCTGCTGCTTGGAGGTGCCGATAATGGCCTTGCTTCTTAAGAATGCCCACGTCGTCGATCCGTCCGTCGAGCTTGACGGTGTCGTCGACGTCCTGATCGACGGTGACAAGATCGCCGAGGTCGGCGAGAACCTCGCCGCCGAGGGAGCCGAGGTCCGCGACCTTTCCGGCAAGTATCTCGTCCCCGGCCTGGTGGATATGCACGTGCATCTGCGCGAGCCTGGCTATGAGGTCAAAGAGGACATCGAGAGCGGCACCCGCGCTGCTGCCAAGGGCGGCTTCACCGGCGTGTGCGCCATGCCCAACACCGATCCCGTCACCGATAACGGCACCGTCGTGGAGTTCGTCAAGTCCCGCGCTGCCGAGGTCGGCCACTGCCGCGTCTATCCGTCGGGCGCCATGACCCGCGGTCTTAAGGGCGAGGCCATGTCCGAGATGGGCGATATGGTCGCCCACGGCGCCGTCGCCTTCACCGACGATGGTCGCGGCGTGCAGGGCGCGGGCATGCTCCGTCGCTGCATGGACTACGGCAAGATGTTCGGCAAGGTCTTTATGAGCCACTGCCAGGACGAGGATCTGGTCGGCCACGGCCAGATCAACGAGGGCAAGGTCTCGACCCGTCTGGCCCTCGAGGGTTGGCCGGCCGCCGGCGAGGAGCTTCAGATTGCCCGCGACATCGAGATTGCCAAGCTGACCGGTGCCAAGCTGCACATCCAGCACATCTCCACCGCTCATGGCCTGGAGCTCGTGCGTGCCGGTAAGGCTGCCGGTGTCCAGGTGACCTGCGAGGCCACCCCGCACCACATGTTCCTGACCGAGAACGACCTGGACGAGACCTACAACACCTCGCTCAAGGTCAATCCGCCGCTGCGCACCGACGAGGATGCCGAGGCCATCCGTCAGGGTGTCATCGACGGTACCGTCGACGCTATCGTTACCGACCACGCTCCCCACACCCCGTGGGAGAAGGCCCGCGAGTTCGAGCTCGCGCCCTTTGGAATGATTGGCCTCGAGACTTCGCTGTCGCTCGTGCTCACTGAGCTGGTCAACACGGGCAAGATGAGCGTGAGCCGCATGGTTGAGCTCATGGCCATCAAGCCGCGTGAGATTCTGGGCCTCGATCAGGTTCAGGTCAAGGCGGGCTCTGTCGCCGACCTGACCGTGTTCGACCCCTCCGCAACCTGGACGGTTGGCGAGGACGGTTACGAGTCGCGCGCCGAGAACTCCGGTTTTGCCGGCCGCACGCTCACCGGTCGTGCCACCGATGTATTTGTCGGTGGCAAGCAGACGCTCGCCGACGGCTGCATCTGCTAGCATAGCCTTATCGCTTTTGTGCGCGGCGCCCTTGCGGTGCCGCGCTTTCTGTTCGTTTAGACCATGCAACCGCATGGGGGATTGGAGCGTCTATGCCCACACCTTCCACTGCACGCATGCACGACTTCGAGGTCGTCTCGAACCGGGAGATCGCCGACGGCATCTTCTCGCTCGTAATCTCGGCCCCCAAGCTTGCAAGTGCGCTCAAGCCCGGTCAGTTTGTGAACATTGCCGTGCCCGGCGATGCCTCCTCGCTGCTTCGCGTGCCCCTGAGCTTCTATCGCGCCGACGCCGAGGCCGGCACCGTCGAGCTGTGGTACGCCGTCGTGGGCGACGATACCCGCCGTTTGTCTCAGATGGGCCCTGGCTCCACCTCTAACCTGTTGGGCCCCGGTGGCCGTGGCTGGATGGTACCCGAGGGCACCAGGAAGGCACTGCTCGTCGCCGGTGGCATCGGCGTTCCGCCTGTGCTGTGTCTTGCCGGCATGCTTGCCGAGCAGGGTGTTGATGTGGACGTGTGCCTGGGCTTTGGCACCGCTTCCAAAGTCGTGGGTGTCGATGAGTTCCGTGCGCTGGGCGCCACGGTTAACGTGTGCACCGACGACGGTTCGCTCGGCACGCACAGTTTTTGCACCGATCCGGCAGCCGAGCTGCTTGGAGAGGGCGGCTACGACTACGTCGCCAGCTGCGGCCCCGCCGTCATGATGAAGAAGGTCGCCGCCGCTGCCGCCGAGGCCGGTGTGTACTGCGAGGTGTCGCTCGAGCGTATGATGAGCTGTGGCTTTGGCGCCTGCAACACCTGCAATGTCGAGACGGTCGACGGTATGAAGGGTGCTTGTATGTGCGGCCCCGTGTTCGATGCTTCCAAGGTGGTGGTCTTCTAGTGGGTACCGTGAACATGGCCGTCGATTTCGGCGGCGTCAAGATGCAGAACCCCATCAACACCGCAGCCGGTACCTTTGGCTACGGTTGGCAGTTCCAGAACTTCTTTGATGTTTCCCAGCTGGGCGCCATTACCACCAAGGGCTGTGCCGCCGAGCCTTGGCCGGGCAACCCTGCGCCCCGCATGGCCGAGATTCCCGGCGGTATGATCAACTCCGTGGGCCTGCAGAACCCCGGTGTCGCCGCCTTTGCCCGTGAGTCCGGCCCGTGGCTCGAGCAGCTGTCCAAGGACGGTTGCCAGGTCATTTGCCAGGTTGCCGGGCACTCCGTTGATGAGTTTGTGCGCGCGCTCGAGATGTATGTCGAGCTATGCCCCTGGGCTGCCGGCTACGAGATCAACGTGAGCTGCCCCAACATTGCCGCCGGCGGTGCCGCCATGGGCTCTACGCCCGAGGGCGCCTCTTCCGTCATGGCCGCCTGCCGTAAGGTGACCGATAAGCCGCTGTTCGTCAAGATGGCTCCGGTTAACGTCGCCGAGATTGCCAAGGCTCTCGAGGCCGCGGGAGCCGACGGCCTTTCGGTCATTAACTCCATCCAAGGCATGGCCATCGATGTTCATACCCGCAAGTCCCGCGTGGCCAAGCCCAAGGGCGGCCTTTCTGGCCCGCTTTGCCACCACATCGCCGTGCGCATGGTCTGGGAGGTTGCCCAGGCCGTCGATATCCCCATCAACGGTGTCGGCGGTGTCATGACTGGCGAGGATGCGGCTGAGTTTATCCTGGCCGGCGCCACCTGCGTGTCGGTCGGCATGGCCAACTTCGTCGATCCGTGTGCTTCGCTTAAGATCGCGCATGAGCTCGAGGCCTGGGCCGAGTCCCAGGGCGTAAAGGACATCAACGAGCTGGTGGGTGCTTTCGAATGCTAGAGAATGATGCCCGCGACCGTGTTATCGTCGCCCTCGACTGCGACCGTGAGCGCGCGCTCGAGCTCGCCCACGAGCTTTCGGGCCATGCCGCCTGGCTCAAGGTCGGCATGACGCTCTATTACGCTGAGGGTCCCCAGATCGTCAAGACCTTTAAGGACCTTGGCTTTAAGGTCTTCCTCGACCTTAAGTTCCATGACATTCCGCATCAGGTGCGCGGCGCTGCCCGCTCGGCCTCGCTTGCCGGTGCCGACCTGCTTTCGGTCCACGGCCTGGGCTCGGGTGCTATGCTCGCTGCCTGCCGCGAGGGTGCCGAGGAGGCGCGTGAGGACCGCGCCAAGCTCGTCGCCATCACCGTGCTCACGAGCATGAATCAGGATGCCTTGAGCGAGATCGGCGTCGAGTCGCCCGTGGCCGAGGAGGCCGCCCGCTTGGCAAAGCTTGCTCAGGCCAACGGCATCGATGGCATCGTGTGCTCACCGATGGAGGCTCATGACATGCGTGAGCTGCTGGGTCCTGATGCCCTGATCGTAACTCCGGGTGTGCGTCCGGTGGGTGCCGCCCTTGGTGACCAGTCCCGCGTGGCGACGCCTTCCCAGGCTATCGAGCGTGGCGCAAGCCACATTGTGGTGGGCCGTCCCATCACCGGTGCCGACGATCCGGTTGCCGCCTTTGACGCCATCGTCGCCGAGCTGGTCGAAAACGTCGCGTAAAAGATTCCCCTAAGTCACCACTTTTGGGTCTCATTAGCACAAAATAGCCCCTGTGCCTGCGTAAACTTTCCCATCCTTTGTGTGGAATCGCAGGTCAGGGGCTTAACTTTGGGCGCAGTATATTGCACTTTTTGCGGGTATCGTCTAACCTATGGAGCCGCGATTAGGCATTTTGTACGTTCTACGTGCTAAAATGCCAATTATTGAATCAGATATAACCCAACTATTTGGAGGTACGAATGGCACTCCCTCAGCTTACCGACGAGCAGCGCAAGCAGGCTCTTGAGAAGGCTGCTGCCGCACGTCACGCCCGCGCTGAGCTTCGCGAGCAGATCAAAAAGGGCGAGAAGTCCCTCGAGTCCGTGCTCAACTCCGATGACCCCATCGCTTCCCGCATGAAGGTTTCCACCCTCATCGAGTCTCTCCCCGGTTATGGCAAGGCCAAGGCCGCCAAGATCATGGAGGAGCTCGGTATCTCCGCTACTCGTCGCGTCCAGGGCCTCGGCGTCCGTCAGCGCGAGCAGCTCCTCGAGCAGCTGACCAAATAAGTGAGCGCTCAGGATTCCAAGCTCTTTGTGATTTCTGGACCGTCAGGCGCAGGCAAGGGTACGCTCGTCGCTCGTGTGCGCGAGCGCCGCTCGAACCTGGGTCTGACGGTTTCGGCTACCACGCGAGCACCACGCAAAGGTGAGGTCGACGGCGTCAACTACTTTTTTCTGACGCGCGAGGAGTTCGACCGCCGCGTGGCAAACGGTGAGTTTGTTGAGTGGGCCGAGGTCCACGGTAACTGCTACGGCACGTTGGTGAGCGAGGTCACATCCAAGCTCGCCTCGGGCTCGTCTCTGATTTTGGAGATCGATGTCCAGGGCGCCCTGCAGGTGAAGGAGCGTTTCCCCGAGGCCGTGCTGATCTTTATCAAGCCGCCTTCGCTTGAGGTGCTCCGCGAGCGTCTAGTCGGTCGCGGTACCGAGACGCCCGAGACGATTGAGCTGCGTATGGCAAACGCCGCCGATGAGCTTGCCCTTGCCGACCGCTACGACGACGTCGTGGTGAATGACGATCTCGACCGCGCGACCGATGAGCTCGTTCGCGTTCTCGATATGCATGAAAGGATCTGAGGTCCGTGTCCGTTGTAAAGCCTTGCATTGACGATCTTCTGGAGAAGACCGATCACAACCGCTTCCTGCTCGCTTCGCTTGCCTCCAAGCGCGCCTGCGACATCAATAGCATGCTGCGTGGCCAGCACAACCGCGTGCTTGCCGTCCAGGATGTCGATGACATCACCATCGGGCTTTCCGGTGCCGATACCATCTCGATGGCTATGGACGAGATTGTCGACGGTGACATCTCTTACGACGAGGCTCGTTACGAGAAGGCGCTTGGCCACAAGGTTGCTGAAGCCTAAATGGCGGCTCGCGTCTGCCTGGTCCACTATCACGAGGTTGGACTGAAGGGCAAGAACCGCGCACATTTTGAGCATATCCTCATGGATAACATCAAGGCGGCCTTGGCCGCCTTTTCCGTGAACGCCGTGTCTCGAATTTCCGGTTATATCCTCGTGACCTTTAACGAGCATCAGGCCGACGAGGCGGCGCGTGTCATTCGCACCGTTCCCGGCGTTGCCCGTGTGTCTTTGGCGTATCACACCAACCGCGACCCGCAGGAGTACTGCGCCGCCGCCGTGAAGGCGCTGCGCGAGTTTGGTTCCTTCGATTCGTTTAAGGTGCACGCCAAGCGCTCCAATACCGACTATGAGCTCACCTCGATTGATATCAATCGTCAGGTGGGCGAGGTACTGTGTGAGGCCTTCCCCGATAAAAAGGTCCAGATGCACGACCCCGATGCGATGGTGCACGTACTGGTGGTCCAGGGTAGCGTTTACGTGTACGCGCGCTCCGAGCGCGGCGTGGGCGGTCTGCCGGTGGGTTCTGCCGGCAAGGTCGTGACGCTGCTGTCGTCGGGTATCGATTCTCCGGTGGCGACCTGGATGCTCGCGCGTCGCGGCGCGGTGTGCGTGCCGGTGCATTTCTCCGGTCGTCCGCAGACGCCCGATACGAGCGAGTATTTGGTGCAGGACATCATCCGTGCGCTTGAGCCGGGTGTCCAGATCGGCCGTCTGTACGTGGTGCCGTTTGGCGACTGCCAGCGTGAGATTTCGGTCACCTGTCCCAGCAACCTGCGCGTGATCATGTATCGCCGCATTATGTATTCGGTTGCTGAGCGCATTGCACACATCGAGGGTGCCAAGGCCATCGTTACGGGCGAATCGCTTGGACAGGTTGCCTCCCAAACGCTTGAGAACATCATGGCCGTCAACGAGGCCGTGAAGATCCCCGTGTTCCGTCCTCTCATCGGTTCGGACAAGCAGGAGATCATCGCGCGCGCCGAGGAGATCGGTACGTTCGATATCTCGACTGAGGCCGCTCCCGACTGCTGCACGCTGTTTATGCCGCGCCGTCCCGAGACGCACGCTAAACTCGATGCCGTGCATGAGGCCTGGGAACTGTTTGATCACGAGGAGATGATTGAGCGCCTGCTCAAGCAGACCGAGTACATCGACTTCGAGAGCAACACATATAAGGCCCCTAAGACCTTAAAACGCAAACATTCGGAGCTTGCTCCGCGTGAGATTTACCAAGATTACGAGTAAATTTGTGCATAGACCGACGATGCGCCTGCATCGTCGGTCTTTTGCTATCTGGGCATTTTGCGGCTAAGTGTTCATTTGCTGACGTGTGCCTGAATAAATGGACAGATTTGTGCAAGGTTTTGGTCAGCTTTTGTTTTGACCTCGAAAACCGGTTTTGGGGCGTGGCTGTTGCGGAGCTCCTTTCCTGACACGATGATGTCGGGAGGTTTTGCTATGGCGCAGCGCGAACAACACGAACGAGTCAAAAAGATGGACCGCTGGGCGGGCAAACTGCTCGGTCATAAGGCAGTGGTGATGGCGATACTGGTCGTCATTGCGATGGCGAGTGGACTGGCAATGGCGAACTTTGGCGGCGGTGCCGGCGGTGTGTCGTTTGAGCGCACTGATGGTTCGGGCACGTTAGTGGAGCCGGGATCCGGCGATGCTTCGAGTGGAAAGACATCTGAAGGCTCTTCGCCTAAGGCGTCTGCCGCGGCAGAGGTCTATGTCGATGTTGATGGCGCCGTGGTGTCACCCGGTGTATATCGCCTCAAAGACGGGGCGCGGGTGGCTCAGGCGATTGATGCCGCCGGCGGGCTGGCGCCCGAAGCAGACGTTACGGGGCTTAATCGTGCATCCAAGGTCACTGATGGACAAAAAATTCATGTTCCAACGGTAGGGGAGCAGCAGGTGTCCATTGCGGAAGCCGGTGTTGATGGTGGGACTTCCGCATCATCAGGCGTCGGTGGCGCAACAGGCCTAGTAAACATTAATACGGCAAGCTCGGCAGAGCTGCAGACGCTCTCGGGAATCGGTCCCTCAATGGCACAGTCGATTATCGATGAGCGGACAAAGAACGGTGCTTTTGCTTCGGTTGACGATCTGATGCGCGTGTCGGGAATCGGCGAAAAGAAGCTTGCCAAAATCAAAGATTGCATCTGCGTATGAGTGCGACCGAGCGAGAGCACGTGATGCCTCCGCGGCCCCTGATTCCGTGGACGATGGCCCTGTGTGCCGGCATGTGCGTGAGCTGCGCCTTGGTGCTCAGCATAGCCGCTGATGCGCTGCTGAGGGAGCAGGCGACGGCGGTCGGGCCGCTATGGGCCATTCCCGTTGCGGCAGCGGTTTTCGTTGTGCTGGCTCACTCTTGTGCGCGGCTTGCCCCTTTGAAGCGGTGGCTGTATGCCGCGTCCGTCGGTCTCGTGGCGGGAGCGGTCGTCTCGGCGTGGTGGGCTGTGGGTGCGCTCAGCGCCTCGAAGGCGCTCGACGGTCGAGCGGCAAGCGGCCTCGAGTTTGTCGTGCAGGGTGATCCATCCATAAACGACGACGTGTATTCCTATACCTGCGAGGCACGCGCGGACGGTAAGAACTTAGCAACGGTTCGCCTATCGTGTGATCGTGAGCTCAAGGTCGGGGCGCACGTGCGTGTTATCGGTCGCGTTTCGCGTTTTGAGAACGACGCATATGGACGATCGCGCGTGCTCCGAGGCGAGGTGCGCAAGGTTAAAGCCGTTCGGATTTTATCGGTCGATGAGGGCTCTCCGGGGCCGCTGCTTCGGCTGCGAAATGGGCTGCTTGCGTCCATCGCGCCTGCGACCGACCCGGCGCGTGCGCTCATAGCCGGTGTCGTCTGCGGTCGTTCGGCCAGGCTGCGCGCCCAGCCGGCGGGCGACTGGTTTTCTGCGACGGGAACGGCACATCTTATCGCCGTCTCGGGCAGCCATTTGGCTATCGTGGGGTTTGTAATCGAGGGTGTATTGCAAAAGACTCGGTGCTCACGTGGTCTTCAGCGGGCGATATTGGCGATAACGCTTGTGGGCTATGCTGCCTTTACGGGCGCGTCTCCCTCGGCCGTGCGTGCGTGCTGCATGGTGTTCGTGACGCTTGTCGTAAACGGCGCGGGGCGTCGTCGGCACGGCCTTTCGGCACTCTTCGTAACCATGTCCATCTTTGTGCTGCTGCGGCCGACGGTGCTGTTCGAGATGGGCTTTCAACTCTCGTGTGCCAGCGTCTTAGCCATTCTGTGCTTTTGTCCCTATGCGACCTACGCTTTGGGTGAGCTAGGTGTGCCATCAGGCGTTGCCAGCGTGCTTTCCGTCACGCTGTGCTCACAACTGGCGACACTTCCCATTACCATTCCTGCCTTCGGTACGTTCTCGCTCATTGCTCCGCTGGCAAATGCGGTCATCGGTCCGGTGGTGAGCGCACTGCTCGCTGTGTCGATCGTGCTGGCTCCCTTTTCGCTCGTGGGACCGTTGCGGACTTGGGCGCTCGTTGTGCCCATGATTGCCGCCCGTTGCGCGCTGTTCTTCGAGCAGCTGTTTGCCGCCGTGCCGGGTGCATACGTGAGCGTGCCGCCCGATAGCATGTGGATTTACCTAGTGCCGTGTTTTCTGGCGGTTCTGCTGGTCTGGTGGCCGCGTCCCCGTGCACGTCCTATGGCGGTGGGGCTTGCATGCCTGATGCTCTTGGCTGCGATTCCGTACGTCTATTGGGATCGATTCGCTCCGCCTTCGGTGACGGTTCTCGATGTGGGCCAAGCCGATGCGATTCTTATCCGCCAAGGCGGCGCAGTAGCTCTCGTCGACTGCGGGCTCGACGAGCGTGTGGTTGCGGCGTTGGTTCGCAATAACGTGCACCATATCGATGCCGTTTTTGTGACGCATTGGGATGAGGACCACTGGGGTGGTTTGCCTGCCGTGCTCGAACAGTTTTCGGTCGGAACGATTGCCGTGGCGGCGGATGCGCTGGAGGATGCTCCTGCCGAGGTATTGAACCGACCTGGCGTGGAGTATCGGCAGGTGCGCCGTGGGGATACGGTCGACATCGGCTCATTTTGCGCCCGCGTGATGTGGCCATTCGAGTCCGTGGATGGCGAGGGAAATGAGGACTCGCTTGTCCTGCTGCTCTCTTATGTTCAGGAAGGTAAGGGCCTGCGAATACTTCTCACCGGTGATGCCGAGCTCGACCAAGAACGGGAATTCGTGCAGGAGGTGGGGGATATCGATGTGCTTAAACTTGGACATCACGGCTCCAAGGTTTCAGTCGATGGTGAGTTGCTGGACGTCCTGAAGCCCGAGCTTTCCCTCGCAAGCGCTGGTGAGGGGAATCGATACGGCCATCCGTCCGATGCCTGCATCGATGCCGTTAAGGAAGCGGGTGGTGTGTTCGCGTGTACCATCGAACACGGCGACATTACCGTCACACCGACTGCGAATGGCTTTGTGATGCGATGCCAGTGACCGTGACGACGTCGTTGGCGTGTGGTGGGCCCCTGGGCTAAAATGGCACGGAACGAATACGAAGGCCTGTGGGAGGGGAGCGCAATGTCCGAAACCGGTTTGCTGCCGGCATATCTGATCGTCGGTACCGACGGAGTTAAGCGCGACCACGCCGTCTCGCGTATGAAAGCGCGTCTGGAAAAATCGGGTATGGTCGAGTTCAACCTCGACGAGCGAGACATGACCAAGGACCCCGATATCGAGTCCATTATCGGATCGCTTAACACCTTTCCGATGGGCAGCGAGTTTCGTCTGGTAATCCTCGATGGCTGCTCAAAGCTCGCCAAGGCGGTCTCGGAGCCGCTCGTTGGGTATCTGGCGAGTCCCAGCCCAACAACGGTCTGCCTCATCATCGCCGACTCACTTGCCAAGAATACGCGCCTGTATAAGGCAATCGCCAAGATCGACAAGAAGGCTATCGTCGATTGCTCGGGTACCAAGCGCTGGGAACTGCCGCGCCGTGTTCAGCAGATGGCGACGCAGCGCGGTAAGTCGATTTCGACGGCGGCCGCCGAGGAGCTCGTCTCGCGTTCGGGCGAAAACACGCGCATGCTCGATAACGACTTGGCTAAGCTTGCCCAGATGGTCGAGTCGCCCCAGATTGAACTTGCCGATGTTGAGCGCTGGATTGCACGTACGGCCGAGGTCCAACCCTGGGACTTCCTCAACGCCGTCTCGGCTCGCGATATGCGGCGTTCGCTCGAGCTCTTTAAGCTCCTGCCCTCCAAGAGCTACGTGTGGACTTACACATTGCTGTGCGGTCGCATTCGCGAGCTTATCGTCGCCAAGGCGCTCGACGCGCGTGGGCAGGGTCGCGAGCTGGCCGCAACGCTCAAGCTCCAGTCCTGGCAGGTCAAGAATCACCTTACCTGGGCGCGTCGTTTTTCGATGACCGAGCTCGTCGCAGCGCTCGAGGGTGCCGTTGATGTGGAGCTCGCGCTCAAGGGTTCGGCCGATTCTGAGACCGCGCTTTTGCTCTGGATTACGAACATCTTGAGAAAATCGTGATGATACCTGCCTATTTGACAAATTCGTTCTATCCCTTTGAGAGGGAGCGTGCTATAGTAGGCGCTTGCATGACCTCACCGTGTCTCAGAGGTGTCATACATTTTTTGCAAGGAACTCGAAAGGAACTCCAGAAGTGGCAAACATCAAGTCTCAGAAGAAGCGTATCCGCACCAATGAGGCAGCTCGCATGCGTAACAAGGCTGTCAAGTCCGAGCTCAAGACGCTGACCAAGCACGTCCAGTCCGCCGTCGCCGAGGGCGACGCCGAGAAGGCCCAGGCTGCCCTCAAGACCGTCACCAAGCGTCTCGACATGGCTGCCGCCAAGCATGTTATCCACAAGAACCAGGCTTCCAACCGCAAGTCCGGTCTTGCCAAGCTCGTGAACAGCATCAACGCCTAAGTTGTAAATTTCACACCACACAGATTACGCGCATAAATGGAGCCTGTTTTATGGAACAGGCTCCATTTTTTGTACCGCTCGGGTAAGATAGTCCGCATGAATACTTCAATTGACATTTCCCACATCCGCAACTTCTCGATCGTTGCGCACATCGACCATGGCAAGTCCACGATCAGTGACCGCATCCTCGAGCTCACCCATACCGTCGACGAACGCGACATGGAGTCGCAGCTGCTCGATACCATGGATATCGAGCGCGAGCGCGGCATTACGATCAAGTCCAATGCCGTCCGCGTTTCCTATGACGCCGACGATGGTGAGACGTATCAGTTCAATCTGATCGATACGCCGGGCCACGTTGACTTTACCTATGAGGTCTCGCGTTCTCTGGCCGCCTGCGAGGGCGCGGTGCTCGTCGTCGATGCCACCCAGGGTGTCGAGGCGCAGACCGTCTCCAACGCGACGCTCGCCATGAACGCCAACTTGGACATTGTTCCGGCCATCAATAAGATCGACCTTCCCTCGGCGCATCCCGACGAGGTTAAGACCGAGATCGAGGATGACCTGGCGATCCCTGCCGATGATGCCGTGTGCGTCTCGGGCAAGACCGGCGAGGGCATCCACGATCTGCTGGAGTCCATTGTCTTTTTGATCTCTCCGCCCAAGGGCGATGCGAACGCGCCGCTCAAGGCACTCATCCTGGATTCGTACTTCGACGAGTATCGTGGTGTCGTCGCCACGGTGCGCGTCTTTGACGGCTCTATCAAAAAGGGCGATACCCTGCTTATGATGCAGGTTAAGGGCGACTTTTTGGTCGACGGCGTGGGCGTCAAGCGTCCTGCCGAGACCCCGGTCGACGCGCTGACGGTCGGCGAGGTTGGCTATGTGGTCACGGGTCTGAAGGACCCCGAGGCTGTGCGCGTGGGCGATACCCTTACGTGGGCTTCCAACCCCTGTCCCGAGCCTCTGCCGGGCTACCGCGAGGCCAAGCCCATGGTCTACACGGGCCTGTTCCCGATCGACAACAAGGACTACGAGAACCTGCGCGACGCGCTCGATAAGCTGCACGTCAACGATCCGTCGTTGGTGTGGGAGCCCGAGACGTCGGTGGCGCTCGGTTTCGGCTTCCGCGTGGGCTTCCTGGGCCTGCTGCACATGGAAGTCGTCAAGGAACGCCTGGAGCGCGAGTTCAACCTGGACCTCATTGCCACGAGTCCCTCGGTCGACTATCACGTCTACAAGACCGACGGCGAAATGATCGATGTCCGCAGTCCGCAGGACCTTCCCGAGGCCACGCGCATCGAACGTATCGAGGAACCCTACCTCAAGGCAAAGATCATCTGTCCGCCTGAGTACACGGGTGCCGTCATGCAGCTCGCCATCGAGCACCGCGGCGTCACAACCGACATGATCCACCTGACGAGCAAATCGGTCGAGATGCGCTTCGATATGCCGCTCGCCGAGCTCATCTTGGACTTCTTTGACCAGCTCAAGAGCCGTACCAAGGGCTATGCTTCGCTCGATTACGAGTTCAACGAGTATCGTCCCTCCGAGCTCGTGAAGCTCGATATTTTGCTTTCGGGCGACGAGGTGGACGCGCTGTCGTTTATCGTCCATAAGGACAAGGCATATGGCCTGGCCCGTGGCCTGTGCGACAAGCTCAAGGAGATCATCCCGCGTCAGCTGTTCGAGGTGCCCATCCAGGGTGCTATCGGCAACAAGATCATCGCCCGTTCCACCGTCAAGGCGCGTCGCAAGGACGTTCTTGCTAAGTGCTACGGCGGCGATATCTCGCGTAAGCGCAAGCTGCTCGAGAAGCAGAAAGAGGGCAAGAAGCGTATGAAGGCCATCGGATCGGTCGAGGTCCCGCAGGAGGCCTTTATGGCGATCCTCAAGGTGGACGAGTAGGTCTATGGCTCTTTCCGAATATAGTCTGCGGCTGCTGGGCGCCTATGCCGAGCAGCCGTTCCTTATGGCTCCCATGGCGGGCGTGACCGACCCTGCCTATCGCATCATGTGTCGCCGCCGCGGTGCCAACCTTGCCTACAGCGAGATGGTGAGCGTGGCAGGCCTTGCCTATGCCAGTAATAAGACGTGGCGCCTGGTGCTACCGGCCGACGAGGAGCAGCAGATTTGCGTGCAGCTCTTTGGCTCCAAGCCCGATCAGTTTGCGAGCGCCGTCGCCGCCGTCGAGGAGCGCGTTGGCGATCGCCTGTCGCTCATCGATATCAATATGGCATGTCCCGCCCGCAAGGTCGTTACCAAGGGCGAGGGTTCGGCGCTCATGCGCACGCCCGACCTGGCCGAGAAGGTCGTCGAGGCCACGGTGGGCGCGGCGCACGTGCCCGTGACCGTCAAGATTCGCAAGGGCTTTTATGCCGAGGACCGCAATGCCGCGACATTTGCCCAGATGCTTGAGGGCGCAGGGGCTGCCGCAGTCGCCGTGCATGGTCGTTGCGCCACGCAGCTCTACACGGGCCAGGCCGATTGGTCGGTCGTCGATGAGGTTGCCGACGCTGTCGAGATTCCCGTGATTGGTTCGGGCGATGTGTTCTCGGCCGAGGACGCTGCTGAGCATCTGCACGGCTCGGGTGCCAGCGCGGTGTTTATCGCGCGCGGCATCTACGGCAATCCGTGGGTGTTCGGCGATGCTCGCGCCCTTGCGCTCGATGGCACGCCGGTTCCTTCTCGCTCCTCGGTCGAGCGCTTGGACGCTCTGCGTGAGCACCTAACGCTGACGCATGAGCTCTTGCCTCTCATGTCGCGCGCCCGCACGTACGCAAGCTGGTACTTAAAAGGCATGCCCCATGCCGCCGCCTGGCGCGCTCAGGTGGTGCGTTGCTCTACGTACGAGGAGTTCATGTCGCTGGTCGATGATATCGAGCGCGATGTGGTGGCCTGCGAGGCCGCGCTTGCCGCCGGTGAGTCGGTGCCCGCTCATCCGCTGGAGGCTTAAGGGTGGCCGTTACCGCGCTGTACGTGCACGTGCCGTTTTGCGCTCAAAAATGCCGCTATTGCGACTTTGACTCGCGCAGCTTTGCTCTGTGTGATTTGGATGCTGCGCTCTATGCCTATTTTGAGCAACTGTATGCGCGGCTCGATGCTTTTGGCAACGCTGGGGCACTCAGACAGATCCGCACTGTCTACGTAGGCGGCGGCACGCCATCGCTGGCAGGGGAGCGCCTGGTGATACTTGCCCGTCGTATCTCCATGTGGTGCAAGCCCGTTGAGTTTACTTGCGAAGCCAATCCTGAGTCGCTGACCGCTGAGCTTGTCATTGCGCTTGCCAAGGCTGGTGTCACACGCGTTTCTCTGGGCGTGCAAACCCTCGACAATAACGAGTTGACTGTCATCGGCCGCATCCATAATGCCGAACGGGCGCTTGAGGCTATCGCGACGGTGAAGGACGCTGGCCTCGATGTGTCGTGCGACCTTATGTGTGGCCTTCCCGGACAGACGGCCACGAGCTGGCAGCGCACGCTCGATGGCGTGCTGGCGGCGGCTCCGCATCATGTGTCGGTTTACCCGCTCACGCTCGAGGAGGGGACGCCCCTCTATCGCATGGCATGCCGTGACGAGTCGCTCGAGCCCGATGAGGATTTTCAGGCTTCGTGCATGGACGCGGCGCGTGAGCGCCTGGGTGCGGCCGGCTACCATCCGTATGAGGTGGCAAGTTACGCGCTCGACGGCCATGAGTGCGCCCATAACATTGCCTACTGGACCGGACGGGGCTACCTGGGCCTGGGTCGTTCTGCCGCGGGCATGCTTGATGCCGAGGATTTCGATTGCCTGGCTGGACTGTTTCCCGGCGTGGCCCCCCGTTGTGACTTTCACCGCGTGCGTCTGGTTCAGCGCAACGATGACGCGACGGCGTTTGATGCCGAGTATCTGTCCCAGCGCGAGGCGGCGGCCGAGGACCTGATGCTTGCTTGTCGCATGACGCGCGGTGTTGCTTCCGACCTGTTGGTTCGCGCGGCTCGTGTCATCCCTGCCGATGAACTGACAGCGGCTTGTGACCGCGCTCTTGAGCTCGGGCTTGCCACTTGGGTGCCCGAGCACGGCGATAACCATACGGGGCCTATCGTCTCTGTCGATGTCATCGCTGGTCGCACCTGTGCCCGCCTGGCGCCGACCCACCTAGGTTGGCTCGATGGAAATGTGCTGTTCGAGCTGTTTTGGGGTCTAGCTTAGGCCGCTCGGGTAGAATTACCGCAATATATACGCTGCTGTGAGCAGGAGGTTGCCGCGCATGGCGACGATGAACGAAAAAGATTACTACGAGATTTTGGGCGTCTCCAAGGACGCCACCTCGCGTGATATCCAAAAGGCTTTCCAACAAAAGGCCCGCAAGCTCCATCCGGACGTCAATAAAGAGCCGGATGCCGAGGAGAGGTTTAAAGAGGTTTCCGAGGCCTACGCCGTGCTCTCGGACGAGCAGAAGCGTGCGCGTTACGACGCCATGCGGTCGGGCAATCCCTTTGCCGGTGCACCGACGGCTTCGCCCTATGGCGGCGGCTATGCCGGCAGCGCCGGTTACGGCAATCCCTTTGACGGCGGTTTCCCCTTCGGAGGCGCCTGGGGCCAGCCCCGTCGCGGCCAGGCGGCCTACAACCCCGAGAGTGGCGCCAACGTGGTCGTCGATATCAAGCTCGACGCCAAGGAGGCCAAGAGCGGTGCCCACAAGACCGTTCGATACACCCGCTTTGACACCTGCGGGCATTGTGGCGGATCGGGCTCCGTTTCGTCAGAGCATGCCCACACCTGTCCGAGCTGCGGTGGTCGCGGCCATATCGATGTCGACCTGTCCTTCCTGTTTGGTGCGGGCACGTTCCAGACGGTTTGTCCTGAGTGTGGCGGTTCCGGCAAGGTCGTTGCCGACCCGTGTCCCGATTGCGGCGGCAGCGGCCGTACCCGCGTAACCTCCGAGCAGACGATTGAGTTTCCCGCCGGCACGCATGATGGCGACGAGGTGCGCATCCCCAACATGGGTCACGCCGGCACGAACGGCGCTTCGGGCGGTGACCTGGTCGGTCGCGCGCACGTTGAGGCCGAGCGCCTGGAGGGTAAGGCTCGCACCGGCTTCTACCTCATGGGTATCATCGCGCCGTTTTTGGTACTGTCGGCCATCTCGGGCGTGTTCTCCGCCTTTGCCATGATGTGCTTCATTCCGTTTGCCATGGGCCTGTTCATGGTGCTGTCGGACGGCGTGCTTCATCGCAGTCTCTTGTGGTGGAAGCGCGGTGCGATGCAGTTTGCCAATGGTTTTGCCAACGGTTTTATGTTCGCGCTCGTTTCGGTTTGGTTCGCGAGCTGCTCGCAGCGGGCCGTGCTTTCGCCGTACGGAATTCAATAACATCAAACCCTCTGTTTGCGCCCGGCCCAGCTTGGGTATAGGACGCACTGTGACAATAATGAAAGTTGGAAGGATTCGGTCGTGTCGGAAAATAGGGATTACTACGAGGTACTTGGCGTTGACAAGGATGCCGACGCGCGGACGATTAAGCGCGCGTTTCTAAAGAAAGCCCGTACGGTACACCCAGATGTTTCGGACGACCCCGAGGCCGAGGCCAAGTTCAAAGAGCTCAACGAGGCCTATTCCGTTCTTTCCGACGAGCAGAAGCGTGCCAACTACGACCGTTACGGCACCGCGGACGGCCCCGGTGGCTCTGGCTATGTCGACATCAATGATATCTTTGGCGGCATGGGCATGGACGACCTGTTCTCGTCGTTCTTTGGCGGTGGCGCCGGTGGTGGCGCTCGCAGCCGTCGCGAGCGCCGTCGCGGTCGCGATATGGCCATCTCCCTTTCGGTGACGCTCGAGGAGGCAGCGCTCGGCTGCAAAAAGACGATCAGCTACGACCGTCTTGCCCCTTGCGATGACTGCAATGGTACCGGCAAGGCCGAGGGCGCGACCGAAAAGCAGTGCAGCCGCTGTCACGGCACAGGCTATGTGACGACGGTCCAGCGTTCTTTCCTGGGCCAGGTTCAGTCCTCTTCGCCCTGTCCTGACTGCCACGGCGAAGGCACGGTCATCGATCATCCCTGCGAGACCTGTGATGGCCAGGGCCGCACGCCTTCTCACGAAAAGATTGACATCGATATTCCCGCCGGTGTTTCGACCGGTCGCCAGCTGCGCGTGAGTGGTTTTGGTGAGGCCGGCCTTCGTGGCGAGCCGTCGGGCGACCTGATTGTCAACGTGCGCGTTGCCGACCATGAGCGCTTTAAGCGCAACGGTGACGACCTGTATCTGGTGAGCGATATCTCGATTGCGCAGGCCGCGCTCGGTTGCGAGATTGAGGTCGAGGGCATTATGCCTGACGAGGTCGTCAAGCTGTGCGTCCCCGCCGGCACACAGTACGGTGACACCGTGAGCGTCAACAATTACGGCATGCCGCGTATCGGCGGTGGCGGTTCGCGCGGTCGTCTGGTCGTGCAGCTGCGCGTTGTCGTCCCCACCAATCTCTCCAACAAGCAGCGGGAGCTGCTTCGCGCCTTTGCCGACGAGATGGGCGATGACGTCGCATCCGGTAAGAAGTCGGTGACCGACCGTATCAAGAGCGCCCTCGACGACATCCTCGATTAAGGAGCCCGTGTGCTCGCACCCCATATTTCCGTCGTCAACCTCGGTTGTCGTGTCAACCGGGTTGAGTCCGACCGTATCACTGCCGATCTTATGCGCCTGGGCTTTGCGATGGTGGAGCCCCGGGACGCCGACCTGATCGTTATCAATACCTGTGCCGTGACGGGGGAGGCCGAGGCCAAGACCCGCAAGGCCGTTCGTCACGCCCTGGCCTATCCGGGCGAGCCTTACGTGGTCGTAACCGGATGCGTCGTTAACTTGCATCCCGAGGAGCTGCTGGAGCTTTCCGATCGTGTGATCGCCGAACCGTCCAAGATTGACGTCGCCGAGCGCGTCTGCGAGGTGCTGGGTGTCGAATCCGATAGCGTGCCCGCCTGCAGCGATGGCGACGTTGTCGATGCGCTCGGTCGTTCGCGGCTGGGCGTGAAGATCCAGGACGGCTGCAACCACCGCTGCACCTATTGCATCGTGTGGAAGGCCCGCGGCCCCGAGCGTTCCGTGCCCGTCGAGTCCGTGCTCGAACAGGTGCGTGAAGCTCAGGAGGCCGGCGTGCCCGAGGTCGTGCTGACCGGTGTGAACCTGGGTGCCTATGACGGCAAGAGCGCGACTGACGAACATGTCGAGATCGATGAACTGCTCCAGGCCATCATGGAGCGCACCGAGATCGCCCATGTGCGTATCTCCTCGGTTGAGCCCATGGATATTTCCGAGCGCTTGCTCAAGGTGATGGCTCGATATCCGAAGCGTATCGCGCCGTTTTTGCACCTGCCCGTGCAGTCTGGCTGCACGGCGACGCTGCATCGCATGGGCCGTCCCTATAGTGCCGAGGCCTTTGAGGATACGGTGCGCATGATTCGCGCGAACCTGCCACAGGCCGCACTTTCGTGCGACGTTATCGTCGGTTTTCCTGGCGAGACGGACGAGGAGTTCGAGGAGTCGCTGGCGCTGTGCCGTCGCGTGGGCTTTTCGCGCATGCACGTGTTCCGCTATAGCAAGCGCCCCGGCACCCTCGCCGCCGACATGCCCGACCAGGTACCCCCCGAGGTTATGGTCGAGCGCAGCCGTCGCATGCGCGCGGCGGCTCAGGAGCTCGCGGTTGCCGATGCCCGCCGTCGCGTGGGTACCGTCGAGCGTGCCGTGCTTGAGTACGGTGACAATTTGACGCTCGGATCGTTCCATCATGCCCGTCTCGATGATACCTGTGGACTCACAGCCCCGTGCCTGCTCGATGTTGCTATCATCGGAGTCGATGATTCCGGCTTGGTCCATGCACGCAGGGAGGTTCATGGAAGCCTCGAAGATTAGACTTACCGTTCCTGAGGGTATCGACCCCTCGCGCGTTTTGGGCGCCGGCGACGGCGTCCTTCGTGCGCTCGAGAATTTGGTGCGTGCCCATGTGGTTGCCCGCGGTGACAGCGTTGCCGTGAGCGGCGATCCGGACGAAGTCGAGCTGGTCGCGCGTTTTTTCGAACATGCCTTTCGTGAGGCTGATGCCGGGCGCACGCTTTCTGCCGATGATGTCTCGCGCTGTCTGGCCGTTCTGCGCGACGGCGAGCATGATGCCTCGTCGCTGCGCGATGACGTGCTGCTATCGTATCGCGGTCGCGTCATCCGCCCCAAGACGCTCGGCCAAAAGCGCTATGTGGATGCTATCCGCTCTTCTACCATCACGTTTGGCCTCGGTCCCGCCGGTACCGGTAAAACCTATCTGGCCATGGCGCTCGCCGTCGCCGCGCTTAAGCGCCATGAGGTAGGCCGCCTGATCCTGACGCGCCCGGTTGTCGAGGCGGGGGAGAACCTGGGCTTTTTGCCCGGCACCCTCGAGGAAAAGATCGACCCGTATATGCGTCCGCTCTATGATGCCCTCTTTGACATGATGGATCGCGAACGCACCGATGAGCTTATGGAGCGTGGCGTGATCGAGATCGCTCCTCTCGCCTACATGCGCGGTCGAACGCTGAGCGATGCCTTTGTGGTGCTCGATGAGGCGCAAAACACAACGCCCGAGCAGATGAAGATGTTCCTGACGCGTCTGGGTTTTAATTCCAAGTTCGTGATTACCGGCGACCTGAGCCAGCGCGACCTGGTGGGTCGTCGTGGCGGCTTGGCGGATGTCGAGAAGATTTTGGGCCGTGTCGACGATGTGGCATTTTCTCACCTCGAGCGTGCCGACGTGGTGCGCCATGCCTTGGTGGGTCGTATTGTCGAGGCATACGATGCTTATGATGACGTGCGTGAGCAGCGCTCGCGCGACCGAAAGGAGTCCCGTTGAGTGTATTGATCAGCAACGATGCCGAGCTCGATACGCTGCTCGACGCGCAAGAGGTGGAGCACATCTGCGAGGTCGTGCTTGCCGCCGAGGACGTTGAGCGTGACGTCGAGATTTCCCTTTCGTATGTCGACGAGGACGAGATGCACGAGCTCAACCACGAGTGGCGCGGTATCGACCGCACCACCGATGTGCTCTCGTTTGAGTGCGATTCGGCCTTTGACGATGACATTCCCGCCGATGAGACGCTCGAGCTCGGCGATATTATCTTGGCCCCGCAGGTTATTGCCCGTCAGGCCCCCGGTTTTGGCAATAGTCCCGCCGATGAGTGCCGTCTGATGCTCGTACACGGAATGCTGCACCTGCTGGGCTATGACCACATCGAGGACGACGAGGCCGAGGTCATGGAGGCCCGCGAGGACGCCATTCTGCGCGACCTGGCGCTTGAGCGCGGTGAGGACCCCAAACTCGTCCACGTCGGCCCCATTACCAATCATGCCCACGACTAGGAGCCGTCTATGATTCCCGGATCGAACAAGGACCATCCGTCCTTTTTAAAGTCGTTCTCATACGCCATGGAGGGCTTCGTCACCGCCGTCAAGACCGAGCGCAATATCAAGGTCATGCTCGTGGCGGGCGTGTGCACCGTCATCGCCGGCTGCATCGTTGGGCTCGATATTGCCGAGTGGGCTACGGTCATCATCTGCTGCGGCCTGGTGATTCACGGCGAGTTGTGCAATACCGCCATGGAGGCGATTGTCGACCTGGCGACCCAGGAGCTGCATCCGCTGGCCAAGCGCGCGAAGGATATCGCCGCTGCCTCTGTATACGTTCTTTCCATTACCGCCGCGATCGTTGGCTTGCTTGTCTTTGCCCACGCGCTCGACTTAATTTAGAAAGGGATTCCCATGTCCGACAATATGCAGCCTACCGATGAAGTTTTGGATGACGAGGTCCTGGACGAGGCTGAAGGTGCCGATTCGTTTGACGAGGTCGAGGAGTTCGATCCGTTTGAGGGTATGAGCGACGAGGAACTCGATGCCCTGTGCGACGAGGATGAGAGCCTCGCGGGCTTTGGCGACGTGGAACCCGGTTTCCGCAGCGGCTTTGTGGCCCTGGTCGGTCGCCCCAACGCCGGCAAGTCCACGCTGCTCAACGCCTGTTACGGCAAGAAGGTCGCCATCACCTCTCCGGTGGCCCAGACGACCCGCCGCCGTATGCGCGCCGTGGTCAACCGCCCCGGTTACCAGCTGGTCTTCGTTGACACGCCGGGTATCCACAAGCCCAAGGACGGCCTGGGCTCCGAGCTCAACAAGAGTGCCCTGTTTGAGCTCAATGACGTAGACGTCGTCGCGTTTTTGATTGATGCCACCAAGCCGATTGGCAGGGGAGACGCCTGGGTTGCCGAGCGCGTCAAGAACGCTCGTTCCAAAAAGGTCCTGGTGCTCACGAAGGCCGACGAGGCCGATCCCGCCCAGGTTATGGAACAGCTCAAGGCCGCTCACGAGCTTATGGAATACGACGATGAGATCGTGACGTCGTCGGTCAAGAACTTCAACGTCGATGCGTTTATCGAGACCGTCGCTCACTTTTTGCCCGAGGGCCCGCGCTGGTTCCCCGAGGACATGGGCACCGACACGTCCGACGAGACCCTCGTTGCCGAGTTTGTGCGCGAGAAGGTCCTGCGTCGCACCCGCGACGAGATCCCTCACTCCGTGGGCGTCATCTGTGACGCGCTCGAGCAGACCAAGAAGGTCCTTCGCGTGCACGCCACGATTTACGTCGAGCGCGAAGGGCAGAAGGGCATCATCATCGGCAAGGGCGGCGAGATGATCAAGCATATTGGCATTGATGCCCGTCGTGACCTTGAGCGCATCTTTGGCACTCAGGTCTTTTTGGAGCTCGACGTGAAGGTCAAGGCCGGCTGGCGCGATGACGAGGCGCAGATTCGCCGCTTTGGCTATAACGCCGAAGATTAAGCCTCGGCGTTCATGGCAGGCTCTCGCACATATCGCACAAAGGTGCTCGTCCTCGACAAGACGAAGCTCAAGGAAACCGACCTGATCTTGACGATGCTCGACGAACGGGGACGGCAGGTGCGTGCCGTGGCTAAGGGCGCGCGTAAGCCTGGCGGTCGCCTTGCAGCCCGCTGCGAGCTCTTCTGTACCGTCGATATGCTGCTCGCGCATGGACGGTCGCTCGACGTGGTTTCTCAGGCGGAGCTTATGGAGGCGCCGCTCGGTGCCGCTCCTGACTACGAGTCGACCTGTGCCGCTAGCGCGATTGCCGAGGTTGCGCGCGTGTGCTCGTTCGAGGATGCCGAGGATCCATTTACCTTTGCCATCACGCAGCGGGCGCTCACGCTTGTCGGCTGCGGGCTCGACTCGGCACATATGGACCTGCTCGTGGCGGCCTTTGTCTTTAAACTGCTGTCGCACGTTGGTTACCGCCCCGATTTCACGGCATGCGTCTCGTGCGGCGATCCCATGCTCTCGCATTTCTCGGCCCAGGCCGGCGGGCTTCTGTGCGGGTCGTGCGCCTCGAGTGTGCCTGGCGCCGAGTTGGTATCGGTCGGCGAGGTCGCATGGCTGCGCGCTCTGATGTCCATGACCTTCGATGCCCTTATGGACGAGCAGATCGATCCGCATACGGCTGCGTTTTTGCTGGGGCTTTCGCATGTTTGGGCCGCCACGCACACCGATCAGCGGCTCCGTGCGATGGAATTCATGTTGGGTCGGTGATGATGCGCAGGCGCGCGCCGCTTGTGGTAACATACCGACCTGTTGGTACCTCGACCTTGGATGTTCGCTCCACCGGCGGCTTCCCAGTCCGAGGCGAATGGAGTCGCCCACAGGCGACGCGAAACGAAAGGTGAAACAATGACTGTTTCCAAAGAGCGCAAGGCGGAGCTGACTGCCCAGTTCGGTAACTCCCCGGTCGATACCGGTAACCCCAAGGTTCAGGTCGCCATCCTGTCCGAGCGCATCAAGGAGCTGACCGAGCACATGAAGTCCCACCAGAAGGACTTCCACACCCGTCGTGGCCTGCTCATGCTCGTCGGCCGTCGTCGTCGTCTTCTCTCCTACATCAAGAAGAACGACATCGTCGAGTACCGTGAGCTCATCAAGGCTCTGGGCATCCGCGACAACATCCAGTAAGGATTTGTACATGCTAAGAGCGTCCTGCGCAGCGGGGCGCTCTTTTTGTGTAAGGGCGTGAACAATCACGCTCTGAAGCGTGGCGGGGGCAGGGGGCCCGCGTCACATGAGAAGCCTGCAGGCAAGGGGCCTGTGGGGTAAAGGAGAACAATGACACTCGTATCCAAGACCTTTGAGCTGTACGGCAAGACCTACACCTTTGAGTCCGGCGAGCTTGCCAAGCAGGCCACCGGCGCCTGTCTGGTCAAGCAGGGCGACACCACGATGCTCGACACCGTGGTCGTCTCCAAGGAGCGTAAGAATTACGACTTCTTCCCGCTGACCGTCGACTTCAACGAGAAGATGTACGCCGCCGGCCGCATCCCGGGTGGCTACCTTAAGCGCGAGGGCCGTCCCAGCGAGAAGGCCACGCTCACGGCTCGCATGATCGACCGCCCGATCCGCCCGAGCTTCCCGGATGGCTTCCGCAACGAGGTGCACATCGTCGCTACCTCGCTCGTCGCCGACCAGGTCAACCCCTTCGACGTCATCAACGTCATGGGTGCTTCGCTGGCCATGACGCTCGGCGGCGTGCCCTTCGAGGGCCCGCTTGCCTGCGTGCGCATCGGCCGCAACGTGGAGACCGGCGAGTTTATCGTCAACCCCACCTATGAGGAGCGCGAGAACTCCGATCTGGACCTTGAGCTGGGCGGCTCTGCCGACTTCATCTCGATGGTCGAGGCTGGCGCCGAGGAGATCTCCGAGGACGACATGCTCGCCGCCATGAAGTTTGGCCAGGAGGCCCTCGCTGCCTTCTGCCAGGCCCAAGACGAGTTCGTCGCCGAGTGGGAGCAGGTCAACGGCGCTATCGTCAAGAAGGAGTACCCGCTCGACCAGCCCGTCGAGGAGGTCCAGGAGCGCATCTTCGCCCACTACGACGAGATGGCCGCTGCCCTGCGCGACGCCGACAAGCTTTCCCGCATCGGTAAGGTCGAGGCTCTGAAGGAGTCCATCCGCGCCGAGTTCACCGACGAGGAGCAGGCCGCCTGGGAGCGCGAGATCCCCGTGGCGCTCAAGAAGCTCGAGAAGAAGGCCATGCGCACCATGGTCGTCGAGACCGGCGAGCGCGTCGACGGTCGTGCCGCCGACGAGATTCGCCCCATCATGGTGAAGGATAACTACCTGCCGCTCGTTCACGGCTCCGGTCTGTTCCAGCGTGGCCAGACCCAGGTGCTTTCCGTCCTGTCGCTCGGTATGCTCAACGAGGGCCAGCGTCTGGATACCATCGAGCCCACCGAGGGCAAGCGCTATATGCACCACTACAACTTCCCGCCGTTCTGCACCGGCGAGACCGGCCGCATGGGCAGCCCCAAGCGCCGCGAGATCGGCCATGGCAATCTGGCCGAGCGCGCTTTGCTTCCGGTGCTTCCCGACGAGAACGAGTTCCCCTACGCCATCCGCGTCGTCTCCGAGGTCATGGAGTCCAACGGCTCCTCTTCGATGGCTTCGACCTGCGGCTCCACGCTCGCCCTTATGGACGGCGGCGTGCCCATTAAGCGCCCGGTCTCCGGTATCGCCATGGGCCTGATCCAGGAGGAGGGCAAGACCGTGGTCCTGTCCGACATCCAGGGTCTCGAGGACTTCCTTGGCGACATGGACTTTAAGGTCACCGGCACCACCGAGGGCATTACCGCTCTGCAGATGGACAACAAGGCCACCGGCCTTACCTTCGACATCCTGGCCCGCGCCCTGCAGCAGGCCAAGGAGGGTCGCGCCTTCATCCTGCAGAAGATGCTCGATGTGATCCCCGAGCCGCGCCACACCACGCGCAGCACCGCTCCGCGTATCGTCTCCATCCAGGTTCCGACTGACAAGATTCGCGACGTCATCGGTTCCGGCGGTAAGGTCATCCGTGGCATCCAGGACGAGACCGGCGCTTCGGTCGACATCCAGGAGGACGGCACCGTCTTTGTCGGCGGCACCGGCGAGTCCGTCGATCAGGCTGTCGAGCGTATCAAGCTCATCATCAAGGTTCCCGAGCCGGGCGAGGAGTACACCGGTCGTGTGGTCTCCATCCAGCCCTTCGGCGCCTTCGTCAACCTGCTGCCTGGTAAGGACGGCCTGCTGCACATCTCCCGCGTCGCCAAGGGCCGCGTGGAGAAGGTCGAGGACGTCCTCAACGTCGGCGACGAGGTCAAGGTCGTCGTCATCGAGGTCGACGATCGCGGCAAGATCTCGCTCGATCGTCTTGACAAGCCTGAGGCTCCGGCTCGCGCCGAGGGTTCCTCCGAGGGCGACGGCGAGCACTTCCAGCGCCGTGAGCGTCCGCGTCGCGAGCGCTCCGAGCGCAGCGACCGTCCGCGCCGTCCCGGTGACAACGGAGGCCGCAAGCCCCGCCGTCACCACGACGCCGAGTAACAGCCGTACATAACCAGCACCGCAAGGGCGACTCCGGACAGGGGTCGCCCTTTTGCTTGCGCCCGGGAGGGCCGCATATGAAGTTTCCTGCTCTACAGTCCTGCGCAAGACGGAAAGCACATTAAGTGCTTTCCTTTGCG